>JBGTDE010000356.1:0-4826 GCA_041748475.1 Rubrobacteraceae bacterium
CTCCACACCCTGGATATAGAAGCCGTAGCGAACGTCGCGCACGAAGCGGGAGTTCCGCTCATCGTGGACAACACCGTGCCGTCGCCGTATCTGGTCAACCCACTCGCGCACGGCGCGGACATCGTGGTTCATTCGGCGACGAAGTTTATCGGCGGTCACGGCACGAGCATCGGCGGTGTGATCGTGGATGGCGGTAAGTTCCCCTGGGATAACGGGCGCTTCCCCGGATTCACCGAGCCGGACCCGTCGTATCACGGCCTGGAATACTACTCAGCACTCGGCGAGATGTCCTACATACTCAAGGCTCGCGTACAGATGCTACGGGACTATGGTCCGGCTCTCTCGCCGTTCCACTCCTTCCTGTTCTTGCAGGGGTTGGAGACGTTACCGCTGCGCATGGAGCGTCACTCGGAGAACGCGATGGCCGTTGCGGAGTTCTTGCAGGGCCACGAGAAAGTGAGTTGGGTCAACTATCCGGGGCTCTCGGATCACCCATCGCACGATCTGGCGAACAAGTACCATCGGGGCGGTATGTATGGCGCGATCCTCGGCTTCGGTATCGAGGGCGGTCTTGAAGCGGGCAAGAGCTTCATAGATCGGCTGGAGCTTCATAGTCTGCTGGCGAACATTGGGGACGCAAAGAGCCTCGTTATCCACCCGGCTTCCACGACGCATTCACAGTTGTCGGCGGAGGAGCAGGCTTCGACCGGTGTTTCGGATGACTACATCCGGTTGAGCGTGGGATTGGAGTCCATCGACGACATCCTGCACGACCTGGATCAAGCCCTGAACGGAGTGTGAGCGGATTGCTGGAACCCCTTGTAATCAAGTTCGGCGGCACTTCGGTCGGTGGCGGTGATCGGTTCGTCCGAGCCGCCAACATAGCCACCGAAGCCGCCCGCGAACGCCCGGTGGCCGTCGTCGTCTCCGCTATGAGTGGTGTCACGAATACGTTGCTGGGGGCAGCCCGTGGCACGGTTCGCGAAGGCGCCGCCGCCGAACTACGACGGTTGCTCTCAGAGCGTCATTTGACGGCGGCCCGTGAGGCTGTTTCGGCGGAACATCTGACGGAAATCGAGGCTCGGCTTGAGGAGCTGTTGGATCTACTGGTAGAGAAGATCGGAGCTCCCGTCAAGAGCCCGGCAGCTCGTAAAGCGGAGATCGCGGTCTTCGGAGAACGACTCTCATCGGTGATCCTGTCCGGCGCTATACGCACCTCCGGGGCACCGTCTGCCGTAGTCGCTGAAGACCCCATCGCGACCGGCCCCGCGTTCTCGGGTTCTCCCGTGGATACTGCTGGCACGGAGAGGCGATGCGCGGTTCACGTCGCACCGATTTTGGCTGATGGCGCTGTCGCGGTGGTTCCAGGTTATGTGGGGCGTTCGCCAGAGGGTTCGCCGACTACGCTTGGTCGTGGAGGGTCGGATCTCTCGGCGACCGTTATCGGTCGGGCGCTTGGCTCCACGGAAGTCTGGATCATGACGGATGTGGACGGTGTGTTGGATGCGGACCCTCGCCTCGTCCCCGAAGCGGCCTTGCTAACCCGGCTCTCATACCGGGAGGCTGGCACGTTCGCCTCGTTGGGGGCGAAGGTATTGCATCCAAAGACAATGGAGCCTGCGGAGGAGGCCGGTATTGAGGTCTCCGTCCGAAACAGTTTCGCGCCCGAGCGAACCGGCACCCGCGTGACGGGTTTCGAGTCCGGGTCGGGCGTACGCTGCGTCGCGCTCCGCGGCAAGGTTCCGGTCGAGATCCCCTGTACAAACGGACGACCGAGCGAGGCAGCGATGGTCGTCTGTATCGGGGAGCCGAACGCGGCGGATCTAAAACACGGCCTAAAAGTGTTGCGAGGCGCGAAGATCGCGCCGTTGCATTCGGGGCTCGCCTCTGCCGGACTCGTCTATCTCGTCAACTCCGAGGCAGGTGAGGCTGCGTTGCGCGTGCTGCACGACTCTCTCGTCACAGTAGCTCCGACCGTAGAGGTCGCGTGAAGCGGCTGGAGATAGTCCAGATCGGTCTCGGACACGTCGGACGGGCGGTAGCACAGATCGTGCTGGAAGAACGCAAACGCTGGCGCGAAGAGGACGGCGTAGATATTCACTTTCACGCCGTCTCCGACACTTCTGGCGCACTCGTCGGTGAAGAGTTACTACCCCAGGCCGTGCGGCTGAAAGAGGATGGAGGACGACTCTCGGAGCTTGGGGCGGAAAACATCGAGGACGTATTGCGCTCTGAGCCTACGCCGGATACGACGCGGGTTGTCGTGGACGTTGCCGTGCATGGCGGGACCTTTGACCTTGATCTCCTCGGCATCCAGAACGGTTCGTATCTCGTGCTCTCGAACAAGGGGCCGCTTTCGGGGAGTACGGAGCAGTACGAGCAATTGGTCACGACGATACCGGACAGGCTCTGGCACGAGGCGACGGTTGGTGCTGGAATGCCGATAATCTCCACTATCGGCGGCCTGATCGAGACCGGCGACGAAATCCTGGAGATCCAGGCGAGTCCTAGCGGCACCCTGGGCTTCATAATGAGCGCCGTAGAGGACGGCATGTCATTCTCTCAGGCCGTCGAAGAGGCCGTAGCGCTTCACTACGCCGAACCCGACCCCCGTGACGACCTCTCCGGCCTCGACGTGGCACGCAAAGCCATAATCCTCGCCCGCATGATTGGCCGAACCATAGAACCCGAGGAAGTACCCTACGAATCTCTAGTTCCCGAGGGACTGGAAGACCTGCCCCTGGACGAGTTTATGCGCCAGCTTCCCGATCACGACGAAGCCTTCGCTGCCCGGCTGGCAGCCGTAGAAGAGCACCACATGCTGCGCTACCTGACACGCATCCCGAAGGAGGGGGCGATCACCGTCGGTCTCTCGGAGACGCCAGTCGAGAGTCCTTTTGGTCCTATAAGCGGCCCGGAGAACGTCTTCGACATTCGCACCCGCCGCTACACGGATGTTACGCTCACCGTAAGCGGCCCCGGCGCGGGACCCGAGCGCACAGCTAGCGGCATCGTCTGGGACTTACTCGACATAGCCAGAAAAGCCGTAGTAGACGACGGAGAGGATACTTGACATGAACGATGGATACACAGTAGCGATAGTAGGAGCCGGTATGGTAGGCGACCGGCTGGTAGCAGAACTACGCCGCATGGGATTCCCGATAAAGGAGCTTCGTATCCTGGCCCGCAGCGCCCGTATCTCGACGCTCGCCGGCGAGGAATTCGAGGTGGGTGTCGCGGAGCCGGAGGCGTTTGAGGGGGTGGACTTCGCGTTCTTCGCCGGTACCGAAGGGGAGAAAGGTGCGGCGGTTCAACTCGCGCAGGAGGCCATAAGCCGCGGTGCGATAGTAATAGACAACGGCTCGGACTTTCGGATGGACCCGGACGTTCCGCTTGTCGTCCCGGAGGTCAACGCGGATGCTTTGGAAGGCCACAACGGTCTCATTGCCAACGCCAACTGTTCGACGTCCCAGATGGTCGTAACGCTCGCGCCACTCGCTCGCGAGTTCGGGCTGCGGAAAGTCGTCGTCTCGACGTATCAGGCGGTCTCCGGCTCGGGGCGCGGTGGCGTCGATGCTTTGGAGAACGGTCGGGAGGACGTATATCCCAAGCCCATTTTGGGGAACGCCATACCCTTGATCGGGGGCGTAGGGGACGATGGTTATACGAGTGAGGAGACCAAGATGCGGGAGGAGTCGCGCAAGATACTCGGTCTTCCGGACCTCGAAATCTTCGCCACGACTGTCCGCATACCCGTCCACACTGGACATTCCGAGAGCATCTACGTGGAGACCAACCGCGAGGTCACGCTGCCAGAGGTGCTGGATGTACTGCGGGCCGCACCTGGCGTAGTCTTCTCCGGTGACGCCGACGACTTCCCAACGCCGCTCGAAGCCGCCGGAGACCCCGGCACATTCGTGGGGCGTGTGCGGGTGGAAGGAAACGTGATCCAGTTCTGGTGCGTCTCCGACAACCTCCTCAAAGGCGCCGCTACTAACGCGGTCCAGATCGCCGAGTCTCTCATCAACGTGAAGGTCTAGGCGCAACACTGGAGATACGCTTCGCCACAGCCGAGGATACGCCACTAGTTCTCTCCTTAATCCGCGAACTAGCGGAATACGAGAAACTCTCCCACGAAGTCGTGGCTGATGAGGAGACTCTGCGAGGGTCGCTCTTTGGGGAGCGGCCTTATGCTGAGGTGTTGATGGCTTCTGTGGATGGCGAATCGGTTGGGTTCGCGCTCTTCTTCCACAACTTCTCGACGTTTTTGGGGAAGCCAGGCATCTACCTGGAGGATCTGTATGTCCGTCCAGCATACCGGGGTTCTGGGGCGGGACGCGCCCTACTCTCCCGGCTGGCGCAGCTCGCGGTGGAGCGTTCTTGCGGGCGGCTCGAGTGGTGGGTTCTAGACTGGAACGAGCCATCCATCGGTTTCTACAAGAAACTCGGGGCCGAGGCGATGGATGACTGGACGGTGTACCGTCTGACGGAGGAGGCTCTCAGGCGGATGGCGAGCGGGGATTGAACCGTCCATAGGTTATACTGGTGTTGGAAGAGCCTTCGTCTTCGGAGAAAGGATAGACATGTCTGAGTCGGGTGAGAAAAAGTCTTTTTGGGCCAGAATCTTCGGCGGTTCCACAAGCTCCGCACGGGAGGAAAAAGTCCTGGATTACATAGTCCATCGCATGAGCGAGGACGCGAACCTGCACGACATCGTCGAAGAAGAGTACGTAAAGCGCAACGCCACGCGCAGCCAGATCGACGATATCCTCTCGAATCCCCGGATTATCGAGGCCGCCCACGAGCGGTTGCAGGACGCTTTCGCC
>JBGTDE010000357.1:0-4513 GCA_041748475.1 Rubrobacteraceae bacterium
TCCCAGCGATGAGCCGAACGTGGATGTGCAATTGTCGGCCTTCTGCAGCATGAGAGGCGCCGGGGCTCAGGTGTGCGCCGAGCAGATCACAATCCACGCCGAAGGACCACCCGCAGAACACCTCGACAGCCTCGCCGGTCCGCTACTACTGCCGGACCTTCCGGTCTTCCTGTGGTATCCGGGGGTTTTTACGTCCGAGTCCCAGGAATTCGCCCGGCTGACCGGACTTGCGGATCGCATAATCATCAACTCCTCGGCCTCGGGGGAATGTGCCGCTTCGTTGCGCGACATCCACGCCCTACTCGAAAAACCGGAGACACCAGCGGTCGGAGATCTACAGTGGGTAGGACTCTCGCCGTGGCGATCCTTGCTCGCGGATACTTTCAGCGCACCCGAACGCGCTGGTGAGCTAGAGAAGATAGAGCGGGTGGAGATAACGTACGCCACCGGTGGCGAGTGCCGGACCGCGCTACTCATCGGTTGGCTCGCTGCGACCCTGGGCTGGAGCATCAGCGACGTGAACCGCGAAGATGACACGCTGCGAGCGACTTTCGAGGGACCGTCGGGGGACATAGCGTTCGAGATGTCGCCAAGCTCTCCGGATGTCCGGTTGCGTCGCATCCGTATTCGCTCCGCCGACTACAGTTTCCAGGTCTCGCGGCACCATGAGATCTCGGACATCTGCACCACCGTTATGCGCGATGGCGAGCTACAGGCCGAGCGCACCGTACACATAGGATCTTTCGATCTGGGCGTACTTGTGGGAGAAGAGCTCCAATACCGGGGCCGTGATCTCGCCTACGAAGCCGCACTCAAGATCGCCGTGGATGTACTTGGATCATGAACCTCACAATCCACAAGGACAAACAAGCTCTGGCCGAAGCCGCCGCACGAGATTTCGTCGTCCGCGCCGCCGCTGCTATCGAGGAGCGCGGTCGTTTCACCGTCGCCCTTGCCGGAGGCTCCACCCCCAAGGCAGCCTACGAGCTTCTCGCCCGCGACCACACCGATGAGGTGGATTGGGCGAACGTCCACGTTTTCTATGGCGACGAACGGAGCGTGCCACCCGAACACGAAGATTCAAACTACCGAATGTCTAAGGAAACGCTGCTGGATCACGTCCAGGTAGCAAGCATCCATCGGATGCAAGGCGAACTCCCCCCCGAGCAAGCCGCCAAAGCCTACGAGGAAGAACTAAGAGAGTTTTTTGGAGACGAAGACCCACCGGTGATGGATCTGATCATGCTCGGCATCGGTGGCGACGGCCATACCGCAAGCCTCTTCCCAAACACTCCAGCACTGGAAGTCACAGATCGCCTAGCCACAGAGAACCCGGTCGAGAAGCTGAACACCGTCCGCATAACACTAACCGCACCAACGATAAACGCCGCCCGAGCCGTCACCTTCCTCGTGGCCGGAGAAGACAAGGCCGAAGCCCTACAGCAAATCCTCGAAGGCGACGGAAGCGCCAACACCTACCCCGCAAAGCTCGTCCAACCCGCAGGCGGCCCCAACTGGATGATCGACAAAGAGGCCTCGTTGCGGTTGAGTTGAGAATCAATAAACATTTGTTAATCGTGTTTACAAGCTCGTCACAAGGGTAAAGCTTCTTGCGACGTGAAAGCTACCTCTTGGAGGTAAAGTAATGAAGAGCGAAGCAAGGTTTGGCGTACCCACACGCGCATTGGCGCTTGTGTTAGGGATGATGTTGGTCTCCGTCACGATTTTGTTTAGTGCTACGGGAGCCGAGGCGAAGCCCAAGAGCGGGACCGGCAGTCTGCCAGTGACTGGAACTTTGCCAGACGGTGGCACGTTCACCGGCGCGGTCTCCAATCTTGACGCTTCCGCTAACAAAGCGGGCGATCTCGTGGTCAGTGGTGTTCTTACCGGCACGGCCACCGACGCTGCTGGAAACGTTACTCAGATCACGCAGAACTTCACCACCACGGCGGCGGCCCAACCGGGCAACGCTTGCGACATCCTGTTCCTGGATCTCGGACCGATTTTCCTGGACGTCCTTGGTTTGCAGGTGGACCTGTCGCAGATCGTACTGGACATAAACGCCGTTCCTGGCGCGGGCAACCTTCTCGGCAACCTGCTGTGTGCGATCACCGGGCTGCTCGACAACCCCGGTAACACCACCAACGCCATTGCCAACCTGCTAGACCGGGTCTTAGGCCTCCTCGGCTAAGATCGAAAACATCCGCGAAGGGGTGAAGTCTCGCCCTTTCGCGGCTCTACTTCCATAGAACGGGTCGGCCAGCTTCATTGACGTGAAAGCAGCCGAAGAGCGATAAACGCAAAGGCTGAGGGCCGACCCGCCTTCTTGATCTTACGCTAGAGTCAGTGGTTTCGGATCACTTAGAAAGAAAAAATATCCGAACGTTCGGGTATTTTCCCCGTTGTACGAAAGATTCTCCCTAAAACACCTTCTTCAGCAATCCAATAGCTCCCTGTTTCCACGGCACCCGGTGAGAGACACCAGAGGCGTTCTCAAACTGCTTGAGATTCTCCAGGTACCAGCGAAAGTTTCGCAAGAGTGCTTCCTTGTTCGAGAACTTAGGTGCGTAGCCGAGCTTATCCTGGGCCTTCTCAATGGAGACGAACGAGTCTTCGGAGGCTGTCTCGTAGACCCATTTGTAGAGCGGCGAGAGTTTGAGCTTATCTAAGATCCGCAGTCCGAAGATAGCGGGCGCGGCGGGGAAGCCGATGATCTTCTTTCCGTGACCGGCGTAGTCCAGGACCGCCTGGTAGTCCTCTTTCATCGTCGTGAACTCCGCAGCGCCGATGTTGAACGTGTCATTGACATCCTCTTCCGGGAGTGAGAGCGTCAGGGCGATGGCATCGCAGAGGTCCTCCACGTCCAGGAGTTGATAGCGGTTGTTGCCGGACCCTATCATGGGGAAGTTATGTCCCTCGTAAGCCCAGTCGTAGAATAGCGCGAAGACCCCAAGGCGTTCCGGCCCGACAAAGCTCTTGGGACGAATGATCGGTACGGTAAGTCCCTTTGAGCGGTACTCCAAGCAGATCATCTCGGCCTGTATCTTGGCCTGCCCGTAAGGTCCAACGCCTTCGAGCTTATCCGTCTCATAGAGCGGATGATGGTCCGGGATGCCGTAGACTGCCGTCGACGAGACGTGGACAACCCGCTCCACGCCGTTGCGCATCGCAGCGTTGAGGATGGTGCGGGTTCCTTCTACATCGGTGGTGTAGATGTCCTCGGGTGAGTAGAGGGGGAGGGCGGCGGCGGTGTGGACGACGAAATCCACGCCTTGCAGGGCGCGGTCCACGACGGATTTATTTCGTATGTCGCCTCGGATCGCTTCGACGCGGTCGCGTTCCGGGTAGTCGAAGTCTTCGACATCCAGGGAGGCTACGTCGTAGCCGCGAGTTAGGAGGTGACGGGCGAGGTTTATGCCCAGAAATCCAGCTCCACCGGTGAGGAGAACTTTCTTTTTTCGATCCATCGAGATGTCTCCTTGTATGAGTTTGGTGACGGTCGCGAAAAGCTTCCGTAAGCGGCGGATTCTAGCATTCCCTCCGATGGATCGGGTGTGGGAGGTGTGTGAAAGTCCGTTGAGGCGTATCATCTTGGCATGATCGTGGACCGCGCAATCTATGTGGACGGTCGCCGCACGGAGGCGCCGGACTCTTTCGGCGAGACCTACGAAGCCTGCCAAGAGCGGGGTGGCTTGGCCTGGATCGGGCTGTACGAGCCGGACGCACGGGAGTTCGCGGCGGTGGCCGAGGAGTTCGAGCTTCACGATCTAGCGGTCGAGGATGCCATCGAAGCCCACCAGCGCCCCAAGCTGGAGCGTTACGGAGCGTCGCTCTTCGTGGTCCTCAAACCTGCCCGGTACGTGGACGAGTCCGAGACGGTCGAGTTTGGGGAGATACATGTTTTCGTCGGGAAGGATTTCGTAATAACCGTTCGTCATGGTGAGGCATCGTCGCTAGAAGAGGTACGCGAGCGGTTGGAGAACGAGTCGGAGCTTCTGCGGATCGGGCCGGAGGCGGTGCTGTACGCGATCATGGACCAAGTCGTGGACGATTACGCGCCGGTGGTCGAAGGTCTCGAAAACGACATCGACGAGATAGAGACCGACGTGTTCAGTGGCAATCCCGGCGCGTCTCGCCGTATCTACAAGCTCTCGCGGGAGGTCATACAGTTTCAGAGGGCCGCCAAGCCGCTCGCTGCGAGCCTGCGGTATCTCTTGGAAGACGAGGACATGGACGATGAGTTGAAGAAATATCTGAGGGACGTCGAGGACCATATATTGAGGGTTGCGGATCAAGTCGACGGATTCCGCGAGTTGCTGGCGAACGTCCTCAGCCTCAACCTGACGGTAACCGGCATAAACCAGAGCGACCAGACAAAGAAAATCTCCGCCTGGGCCGCAATCCTCTTCGCGCCCACGCTCGTAGCGAGCATCTATGGTATGAACTTCGATCACATGCCCGAACTACACTGGCTACTAGGCTACCCGTTCGCGATCCTGCTGATGCTGATCGT
>JBGTDE010000358.1:0-5837 GCA_041748475.1 Rubrobacteraceae bacterium
TACTGGAAGAAACTGGACTTTCGCCGAGCAGCCTCATACTGGAGATCACCGAGAGCGTCGTTATGGATGACGTACCGCTCACGACAACCATCATGGCCGAGCTCAAAGCTCTTGGGGTGAGACTCTCCATAGACGATTTCGGCACCGGATACTCTTCCTTCTCTTACCTCAAACGCTTCCCAGCGGACTACTTGAAGATAGACTGCTCTTTTGTGGATAGCCTCGGGCGAGACGTGGAGAGCGCCGCAATAGTCTCGTCAATGGTGAACCTTGCGCAAGACCTCGGCATGAAGGCTGTCGCGGAGGGTATAGAGACCACCGATCAACTCGAACGCTTGAAAATTATGGGCTGCGAGTTAGGCCAGGGCTACCATTTCGCCCGTCCCTTGACTCCCGAGGACGCCATCGAAATGCTTTCTTCGAGTACTCAATTAGTGTAGCTGCCAACCCTTCAACACAAGCATATGGTGTGGTAGCCTAGAGACTGTGAAAGAAGATTTCGTTACATCAATCCGCATGGTTCCAGTCAGCATGGCCTCACCGGGTATCACTCGTCCGGAGACCGCGCCAGATGTGACAACCCGTGACGAGGACTCTATGGAGCCACCTTACAAGGTCATCCTGCACAACGACGACTTTACACCCATGGAGCACGTTATAGCGACGCTTCGTAAAGTCATACCGCGGATGTCGATGAAGCAGGCCGCTGAGATCATGCTGGAAGCTCACAAAAACGGTAAGGCTGTCGTTATCAAGTGCCACAAGGAACTCGCCGAACTCTACGAGGAAAGCCTCCGCAACGAGGGTCTCGTCGCCACGATAGAACCCGACTGACAAAACTCCACAGCTAGCGGACATAGCTAATCGAACACCTCTTGACCGCGATACATACGCATCGCCGGATAATTTCTCTACAATACGTCACGCAAGCACGTCGAATCGTTTGCGTCAGGGGGCGCGAGGTGAAGCATAAGATAACTCGCAGAGATTTCATTAAAGTCGCGGGGGCCGGGGCTGCCGGAACGGCGATGCTCGGAGCTTCGACCGGCGGTCTGGGATGTAGTTACATCCCGAAAGGAGGGAATGCGATGAACGTCGTGTTAGTCGTTATGGACAGCGTTCGACCGGACCATATCGGAGCTTATGGCAACGATTGGATACAGACCCCAAACGTAGACAAGCTCGCAGGCGAAAGCCTATCTTTCGACCGTGCTTACCCGGAATGCATACCCACCATCTCAAGCCGGCGGTCTCTGCATACCGGCGTAAGAAACTGGCCTTTCAGAGACTGGGATCCCTTGAAGAGCGACATCTTCAAGATGCCCGGGTGGCAGCCCATAAGCGAAGACCGGACTACGCTGGCGGAGATCCTCACCGACGAAGGCTACAGTACCATGTTCGTTTCGGACGTTCCGCACCAGATCAAACCGTCATACAACATGCACCGGGGCTTCAGGGCATTCGACTTTATCCGCGGCCAGGAGAGAGACTTTCACCAGCCGCTCTCCGTGATAGATCAAGACGAGTTGGAAGATGCTCTGAAGGGTGACGGGATCAAGCAGGAAGAGACGGATATAGTGCGCCAGCACTTCGCCAACACCCGTGGACGCGAGGGCGAAGAGGATTGGTTCGCGCCCCGGGTGTTCTCAAAGGCCATGGAATTCATGGAGGACGCTGCCGGCTCCGAAGATCCATTCTTCCTTATGGTCGACGCTTATGATCCCCACGAGCCCTGGGACCCGCCGGAGGAGTACATCTCTCTCTACGACGACGCAGGTGGTGGACCGAACCTCATGTCTTCGAGCAGCGGCCGGTCCTTCTCGCTGGGTGAGAAGAAAGTTCAGCGGATGCACGATATGTATTCCGCCATGCTGACGATGTCGGATCGCTGGCTGGGACGCTTTCTGGATAAGTTCCACGAGCTAAAACTCTCGGAGAACACGATGCTGGTACTCGTTTCGGATCACGGTCACGCGTTTGGGGAACACGGTTTCCAGGGCAAAGACCCGGAAGCCCTCTATCCCGAGCTCACCGATATCGTCTTCATGATCCGGCACCCCGAAGGCAAGAAGGCCGGTGAGACCAGCGACTACTTCGCCTCTACTCACGACGTGCCGCAGACGATCCTCGGAGCGCTTGAGATCGAACCTCTGGATGCCATGGACGGCCAGAACCTGTACGGATTATTCGACGACGACGGGCCGGATCGGCGTGATCACTTCACTCTAGGCTACGATGACTACATCTTCGTCAGAGACGACGACTACGCGATGATCACACGGAGCGACGGCTCTTGGGTAAAGCTTTTCGACCTTCAGAGAGATCCCGACTACAAGAACAACATAGCCCGTCAGAACCGCGACGTGGCCGTCAGAATGTTCAAAGAGTACGTGCTCAAGGACGCTGGCGGACCCTTGCCGAAGTACTAGCCACCCAACAGCAGCGGCTTTTAGCCGCCGATCTGGCTCATGGTGCGGTTGCGCGACTCTTCCGGGAGTGTGAGGCCGGCTGCGGGCTTTAGCCCGGCCGTGCGCCACAGCACTTCGTGGATGGCCGGTATGGGGTCGGCGGAGCGGATGGCATCCTTTACCGGCACGTCGAGATCCGTCAGAAGGCACGGGTGGATCTTGCCGTCCGCCGTTAGCCGCAGCCGCGAGCAACGAGCGCAGAATGGCTCGGAGACCGGCGTTATAACTCCAAAAGTACCCGGTGCTCCGTCGAATTTGAACTCGTCGGCGGGGGCTGCAGGGTCGTCTTTTTCTACAGGCTTCAGGTCGCCGAGTTGCTCCTGAGCCCGGTCGAGGATCTCCTTGCCGGAGACGAACAGCGACCGGAACCGGGAGCCGTCGGTGTCGCCGTTTAGCGGCATCAACTCTATAAAGCGGACGTGCATCGGATAGGTCTGGGTGAGCCGCGCCATCGCTTCTATTTCATCGTCGTTGACTCCACGCATCGCCACGGCGTTGAGCTTTACTGGGGAGAGCGGCGTTTCGAGCGCGGCCATTACAGAGGACCATACCTTCTCGAAGTGATTGCGCCGCGTGATGAACTGAAATTTCTCCGGCTGCAGAGTGTCCAGGGAGATGTTTATGCGGTCCAGACCGGCTTCTACCAGCCCTTCGAGATTGTCCTCCAGCAGAAAGCCGTTGGTCGTCATGGTGACTTCCTCGAAACCAAGCTCTTTTAGCTGGCTCACGAACCAAACCACGCCGCGCCGGACGAGCGGTTCGCCACCGGTCACGCGAACCTTCGTAACGCCGAGTTGCAGACACGCTTCGGCGAAGGTTAGCATCTCCTCGAGCGTTAGGATGTGGCTCTTGTCCTGGAAGACTATATCCTCCGGCATGCAGTACTGGCAGCGGAAATTACAGCGGTCGGTGACCGAGATCCGCAAATAGTCCATCTTGCGCTCGAAACTGTCAATTAATTGAGCCACGATCTCCCTTCAGACCTGATACGTTCCCTGGTGGGGATTGTATCTCTTTTGAGTGATACAGGGAGTGACCTAGTAGTAGCGAAGCACGATGTAAACCGTTGCCACAGCAAGCGAAGCGATGGTTACAGGGATACCGTAGAGCATGAATTTGATGAAGAAGATCTTGTGTCCCGCCCGCTCGCTCATACCGGCTACCACCACGTTCGCCGAAGCCCCAATAAGCGTTAAGTTCCCGCCGAAGTCCGCCCCGAGCGCCAGCGACCACCAAAGCGGTCGAACTTGAGCCTCCGAAAGACCTTCCGCCTCCGCGAGGTCTTGGATCACCGGGATCATGGTCGCCGTAAACGGAATGTTGTCCACGATGCCCGAGGCAATTCCACTACCCCAGATCACCACAATAGCCGTCGTAACCGACGTGCCGCCCGCGAAGTTGGTGAGAGCCTCAGCTATACCACCCACGAAGCCAGTCACCTCCAAGCCACCCACGAGAACGAAAAGACCCACAAAGAAGAGAAGCGTCGGCCACTCCACTTCGCGCAGTATCTCCTCGACATCCGCGCGAGCGTAGAGCATCAGCGCCGCCGCCCCGAAGACGGCTATCGTCGCAGCCTCAAGGTGCAGCAAACCGTGCAGGAAGAACGCCACGATGACCAAGCCCAGAACAATGAGCGACTTGCGAAGCAGGACAGTATCCCGGATGCTGCCACGAGCGTCCAGGCCGTTGATAGTCTCCTCCGCTCCTGGGGAGCTCGAAAGATCCTTGCGGAACATCAGGTACAGGATGCCGAGGACCACGGGCAAGGTCAGCACCACGACGGGAGCCAGAGCGACTACGAAATCAATGAAAGACAGGTCCGCCGCTGAGCCGATCAGGATGTTTGGAGGATCTCCGATCAGGGTCGACGCGCCACCAATATTGGAGGCCATCACCTGCGTAAGTAGAAATGGTATCGGCGAGGCGTCCAGGGCGTCTGCGATCAGGAATGTTACTGGAACCATCAGGATGACCGTAGTCACATTGTCCAGGAACGCCGAGAGAACAGCCGTGACCACCGAAAGGAGGATAAGAATGCGTCCCGGTCGCGCTTTGCCCAACTGAGCGCTCCGGATAGCAAGGTACTCGAAGATGCCGGTTTTTTCGATAATCGCCACTATCACCATCATGCCCGCCAAAAGGCCGATAGTGTTCCAGTCAATGAACTCGGTCGCGGCTTCCTCTTGTTCGAGGATTCCTGAGGAGATGAGGATAGCCGCACCAAGCAAGGCCGCCACGGTACGATTTACGACCTCGAAGGCGATAAGCCCGAGGACTACAGCGAAAAGCGCGACTGCGAAAATTTCCTGCATATTATCGGGGAATTATACAGATATCGAGAAGTCATATACTTCAGGTACCCGTGACGGGTTATTGGAAGGAGAATATAGTGAGCGAAGAGGGGAAGACGGGCAAGGATATAGAGATAAAGGGGATCATGCGTCCCGCCGATAGCGTGACCCCCGACACCCCCGCCCGCGAAGCACTGAAGGTGATGTTGGATCATCATGTGCCGGGGGTCGCCGTGGTCGACGAGGACAGTATGCTGTTGGGATTCGTGACCGACGGTCAGCTACTCGAAACCGCCATGCCCAAGTACATAAAGATGATGGAGAATCTAACCTTCGTGCCGGAGAGCGCCGATACCTGGGTCCACTATCTAACCGACGCAGCGGACAAGACGGTCGGTGAGATCATGACCGAAGAGGTATCCAGTGTGGAGATCAGCATGAGCGAACTGGCCGTGGCGCACCGTATGGTCCACGATGGTGTATCCAGCGTCGTAATAACCGACGATGGCAAAGTCGTTGGCATCGTGAACCGCGTCGACCTTTACGCTGCTATAGTCGGTCTAGGTTAGCGTGTCAAGGAGCTAGAGAAATGGCCGAGGTGCTGATGAGATCTGCGGAGCATCGTTTTTAGCCACCGGCGGTCTCTACTATCTTTTCCGCTAGCGTGGTCCAGCTCAGACGGCCCACACTGTTCCGTCGCACGATCTCGCGGCAACGCTGACGCTCGGCTTCCGGCAAGGCCAAATACTCGGATAGCGACCGGGACAGGTTCTCCTCGAACCCGTCCAGGCTAACGCGGGTCTCGAACGGTAGACCATCACCCACGTAGCGACCAGCTTCGCGAAGCCCGGAGTGATCCGCGACGAATGGAACTACCCCGCTCGCGGCAAACTCAGCCGCTACAAGGCCGAAAGTCTCCGGGAAGATGGATGGAACCACCGCTACCTCGGCCATCGGCAACAGCTTGGACAGCTCCGCGTGATACAGCGGCCCGATGAATTCGACCGCGTCTTGCAAACCAGACGCTTGCGAGACCAACTCTTCGGACAACTCGAAATGCTCCAGCGGGCTCGTC
>JBGTDE010000359.1:0-2954 GCA_041748475.1 Rubrobacteraceae bacterium
ATGCCCGGAATTCTCGTTACCACTCGCTAGTCCCAAGCGCTTCGTAAGGGTCTCGGTAGTCTGCGGAAGGGTGTAGGGCCGGGATCAGGCCGGGTAGAATTCCTCGATTACGCTGGCCGTCATCGTCTCGACTATCCGCGCTTGCTCAGGGGTGAGATCGTCTTTCCAACTACCGGGCGCCGCCTTGCGATAGAATTTGCCCTCGCCTTTCTGATCTTCCGGGATGTTACTCCACGAGTGCTTCTCGACGGTACGAGTCAGTTCCTCGTCGTCGAAAGGTATCTCAAGGGTCGTGTAGACACGCCTCATAGTACCCAGAGTGTCCGACAGCAGATCTTCGTACCTGACTAGTGCCTTGCGGCCTTTGTGGGTGTCGTATGCTCGTTTGGCACCTGATATGTGGCCCATGTACATACCCGCGCGATGTTCCGCGAAACGCTCGGGTTGCGTGTCGGGCATCGTAGCCTTCCACACCCAGTCGTCCTTCCGGCTGTTCAGCCAGCTCCCCTTGCGGGCACCGTCGATGACTGAAGCGACCACGTCCCGCGGGTCTCGGACCAGGAAAATCATACGGCTCTCTGGCAACGCCTCCATTAGCAACGGCGCTCCAGCAGACCCATTCGGCTCCTTGATAACCAGATACTCGCCGCTTTTGAGGCTCGGATTAGCTAGGCGCACGCCTTCGAGGACGAAGTTCCTAATAGATATCGTCCATCCAACGCGGGTCGGCTCTCCAAGTATGAACTTCTTGGAGGCTAGCTGTCCCTCCTGGGCGTTTCTGTGGAAGCCGCCGAACAGGAGCCCGACCATCGGCTCTTCCCACACGGCGTGATCCTTCATCTCGCTCATCATGGTTCTCAGCCACGTGCTACCGCTGCGACCCGTGCCGAAGATCCAGACTATGTTCTCAGGTTCTACGCCGTCGGCGATCTTCTCTGGTCGAGGCATCCGGGCGGCCTTTAGTTCGCGTTCCTTGCGTCTTAGCTCGGCGTGGGCGGCATCGAGCTTGCTGCGCAAGAGCGCTTCGGAGGCTTGGTTGCGCTTCCCTGCAAGGTCGGGCAAGTCGCCTCGAATTAGGCCGAGATCCAACCTCAAAAAAGCCTTTAAGTTTCTGGCTATCTCAATAACAGTATGCTGCTTGTAAACCGGCATCTAATATGTCCGCCTATCTTCTATTGACGATCCGCATCCGTGGCGCGAAACTTCTCATGGTCGATATCAAAACATTCGCCTGACGCGCCGCCGACATTAGACGTTGGAGCCCGGGCCTGGGTACTCTCGGGATTATGGGCCAAGCTAGCCTTTGGCTCCCGTGACCAAAATACGCATCTGGCAACATTACCACAAGCGGCCCAGCGCAATAGAAGTCGACGATTCTGCTACGCTTACGAGCAGACATGGAGACCAAAATTCGTATTCTTTTGACGGTTCATCAGTTTCTGCCGAAACACTCTTTCGGTACGGAGAGGCTCACCTTCGACATGGGGCGCGAGCTGATGGCCCGAGGCCACGAAGTGCATGTGTTGACTACGGACTCCGCTCCGTCGCACGAACCTCACAACATCGCAGTGGACTACGAATACGGCGGCTTGAAGATCCGTTGCATACAGACCGATATGCGAAGAACCCCGGATCCTCTCAGATACGAGTACGACAACCCTCAGATGGCTGAGCACCTGCGAGCCTACATGCGCGAGATCCAACCGGACCTCGTTCACGTCATGCACGCCGGTAGGCTCTCCGGGAGCATAATTCCCGCGGCCAAAGAGTTTGGTGTACCGGTTATCTTCACGGCGACGGATTTTTGGTCGTTGTGTCGCGTGATCCATCTGAAGAGAGCCGACACCGGCGCTCTGTGCCTGGGACCCAACAGAGGCGGCACCAACTGTCTCCGTTGCTTTATCGCCCGATCGGGCGCGGCTCAGGGGAAGCGGGATCTGTATTTGAGGATGCCAGAGGTTCAGCTGCGGGCGGCGTCCGCGATCTCACGAACCGCGACTGTGCGAGACACCAAGTATATGCAGCGGATAAGGACCGTCGTCGACCGCATAGATTTCCTGAAGAAAGTCATCAACTCCACTGACCTCGTCATTGCCCCCACGAGACTCAACCGAGACCTCATGATTCGCAATGGCATAGACCCGGAACGCATTCACCTCTCTCCCTACGGTATGGACACCTCGGACATCACCGCCGCACCCATCAGCTCCGCTTCTCCAACCGTATTGCGTATCGGTTACATAGGCTCCCTGGCACCACACAAAGGACCGGACATCTTACTAAAAGCCTTCAGAAACATTCCACGTGCGGCTGACGCACAGCTAAAGATCTACGGCAGTCCAAAACGGGATCCCAAATACTTCAGCAAGCTGCAGGAGCTTGCCGGAGCCGATGCGCGTATAGAGTTCTCGGGTACTTTCGAGCCCAACGAAACCGGTCGCATCCTATCGGAGATAGACATCCTGGTGGTCCCATCCCGCTGGTACGAGAACACGCCACTCGTAGTCTATTCGGCCTTCGCCTCCGGCACTCCGGTCGTGGCGACGGACCTCGGGGGACTCTCGGAAGTCGTCGAACACGATAAGAATGGCTTTCTCTTTCCGCTGGAGGACAGCCAGGAACTGAGCAACCATCTCTTGCGCTTCTTCTTCGAGCCGGACTTGATAAAGAGGCTGCGGACGGGCATGGAACCCGTAAGAAACGTCGAGGATGGCGTGGACGAACTGGAGCGGCTCTACAGGGGCTTTGTAAAAAACGGCGGTAGAATGTCCAGTCAAACAGGCTAGTACAGCTTAGTCTAGCGGGTAGCCAAACTCTAGAAGTGCTTCTCCAGCCACGCTCTCGTACACTTTTCGGTCTCTGGACGTAAACACGCTCTCCCAGTCTCCGGCCACTCCTTTCCTGTAGAACGAGGCGGCGTCCTCATTGCCCGAAGAGCGTTTCGCTAGACGCTC
>JBGTDE010000360.1:0-6549 GCA_041748475.1 Rubrobacteraceae bacterium
GTCCTTCGACTTTATGACCGTCGTGGTAGCGTTTTTCGCACTCGGCGGCGCCTTTCTGTTCGTCAGGATCGGACGGGATGTCTGGACCGACCTCAAGGAAGGCACATCCTCCAGCAAAAATCCCGATGCTCAGAAAGACGATGATAGTGACCAGGGCATCGGGACGTAAGTCAGGGTTCTAGCGAAAGAGGGCGTGGTATTCCTCGTTGGGGATCATGCCGCAAGCCAACGACATGCGGTTGGTAAAATTATACATACTCGCGATCTCCACGATATCCCAAACTTCTTCTTCGGTTAGACCGAAGCTCTTCAAACGTTCGAGATCATCGGGCGTGCAGTCCAATGGCTCGTTGGTCACCTTGACGGCGTAATCGAGGATGGCGGCGCGGCGCTCGTCGAGGCCCGCACGTCTGTAGTCCAGGGTTATGCGGTCGGCCATTATGGGATCTCCGAGAGCTTCGCGCAGGGCGGCTCCGTGAGCGACGAGGCAGTAAAGACATCCGTTCTCCATCGAGACGGATACCGCAATCATCTCTCGCTCCGCCGCGTCTAGGTTTTCCGTCGGTTCGTGCAATTGCCGATAATGCCCGAACCACGCGGAGAGACGCTCGGGCCGGAAACTGTACGCCCGAAACACGTTCGGCACGAACCCGAGGCTTTCGCGCGCCTTCCTGAAGAGTCCCTGCAAGCCCTCCGGCAGTTCGGACTCCTCCGGAACCGGGAACCAGCTTATCGGGACGGCTGTCCCCTTACCCGAGATGTGTTCCACGTCGGTCATACGCGTCCTCCTTGCTCCGCTTACCGAACTCTTCCTACTTCGACATATCTAAACAGAAGCGGCTTACCTTAGTCTGAGGTCCAGTGTGTCGATGCTTGTTACTAGAAGCGACTTACTACTGGAGCCTTCGTCCGACACTACAAAGACTTCGTTCTCAACGACCCCGTATGTCTCTTCGAATCCCCTTCCAAACGTGCGTGAGAACGGGTGCCACGTCTTCCCCCGGTCAGACGATAACAACAAGTCTTCTGGTATAACGTACCCGCTTCCGTCGGGGTCGATATACCCCTCTAAATCTGCCCAGACGAACAAAGCGCCGTCAGTATTCTCGTAGATCCCTTTGATGCCCTGCCACCCACCATGCTCGACCAGTTCGTGCCAAGAGAGACCGCCATCGCGTGAGACAAGTATCTGACCACCGCGGTAGAAATCGCCCCTCCAGTTCCTGCCATCCTCGTTTCCGGCGAGCAGGTCGCCGTTTCGAAGCTCATACAAGGTGCGAATGCCGCGGAGCTTCTTGGGATTGTCGATTTCTGCCTTCTCCCATGTTTCCCCTAGATCGTTCGAAATTAGTATCGAGCCAGCGCCATACAAAGACTCGGTTCCCGCCAAAAGGCGGCCCGAGGAGGTAAGGAGCATCCGCTTCACGTTATCGCCCGACCTTAACTCCAAGGTATTCATATCCCAAGAGCTGCCCCTATCAGAGGACCTAGTGATAAGGAGACTCGGGTTTGGTCGCTCTATCCAACGCTTGAAACCTGCCAGAAGCCAAGCTCCACCTGGAAGCTCGATAACATGGCTGACAGAATCAATGCCAGGGATTTCCAGACTGCGCCATGAACATCCTCCATCTTCGCTTATGACCGCTCCGCCACCGAGGCTACCAACGAGGAATGTACCGTCCGAAAAAAGCTTCGTCATGTTGGTCCGGCTTGCTCGCTTATTAAATTGTGGCACAATGACCTCTCGCCATGCTGACACTTCTCCTTGCCGTCGAAAAAGCTTGTACTCATCGTGGAAGCGTCCATCGAAGCTGAATCCGGCGGCCCAAGCATTTTGGTCGGGACCAGGGCCAACGTGATTGATGTAAAAGCTGTGCCCGATACGGAACGGTTCGAGAGTCTCTTCACGCCAGAATTGCTGAGGATCGAACTCCAAAGGCACACTGCCTAGTTCTGTGCGTCGCCTTGGTAAGATGGTGACCGGCCTAGTTACGGTGGTCAGTCCGTAAGCCTCGACAGAGAGATAATACTCACCCGGCGTCACCCCGCTAAGTTCCAACCTCCCGTCGGATCGGTCCGGTATAAGAGTCCGATTGGAACCATCAATATTGCTCAAGGAGACCGACGGATAGAACGTTAGAGAGTACCCTAAGTTAGGAAAGTCTAGTTTGCCGGAGATTTGTCCACTACTGCGGTACGCTTGCAGTAGGTCCCATCCCATTGCGAAGAGGAAAAAGGAGGCAACTGTAGCAGTTACCCCAAACCCTATCACGATAACGTTCGATGTTTCCCATCCTACCGAGAACACGAAAAGCGAAGCTACTGACAAGGCAACACCGACAAATAGGAGAATGAAGGCTAAAAGCTTGTTCTGTTCGGAGTTCAGCATACGCTCACATTCAAGGTGCTAAACAACGGAAACAGATTCCCATAACATGGGCGTCCGCTAACGGTTGACGGCCCGCATCATCTGCTCGGAGTAGCGCTCTCCGGACGCGGCTCCACGGGGCATAGCCTCCTCTATGCGTCGCAAGTCGGCCTCGGTTAGCGTTACGTCCGAAGCCCCAGCGTTCTCTTCGAGGTATTTACGACGCTTGGTTCCGGGAATAGGGACGATGTTTTCTCCTTGAGCCAGCAGCCAGGCTAGGGCTAGCTGTCCCGGCGTTATGTCCTTGTGGTCGGAGATCTCACGTATCTTGTCGGCGAGGGCGACGTTGTTCATGAAGTTCTCTTCGGCGAAGCGCGGGAAACGAGCACTGCGAGTATCTTCTTCGGGCATGTCCTCGATGCTCTTGAATCGTCCAGTCAGAAAGCCTCGCCCGAGCGGACTGTAGGGTACGAACCCGATGTTCAGCTCCCGAAGCAGCGGTAGTATCTCGTCCTCCACATCCCGCGTGAAGAGCGAGTACTCGGATTGCAACGCGCTGATCGGATGGGTGGCGTAGGCCTTGCGTATAGTTCCGGCTCCTGCTTCGGAGAGGCCGAGGTAGCGCACTTTTCCGGCTTCGACCAGTTCGGCCATAGCCCCGACAGTCTCCTCGATTGGGGTCTCGGGGTCGACTCGGTGCTGGTAGTAGAGGTCTATGTGGTCCACTCCAAGACGTGAGAGCGAGGCATCGCAGCACTCACGGACGTATTCGGGTTTGCCGCTAACACCCTGGAAGCTACCGTCTTCGCCGCGGACGTTGCCGAACTTGGTGGCGAGTTGGACTTCTTCGCGCCGGTCGGCGATGGCTTTGCCAACAAGTTTCTCGTTTGTGAATGGACCGTACATATCGGCGGTGTCTATAAAGGTCACACCGAAGTCGATGGCGTGTTGGATGGTGGCGATGGATTCGTCTTCGTCGGTAGTTCCGTAGAACTCGCTCATGCCCATGCACCCGAGCCCGAGTTCGGAGACTGTCAGCCCTTCGCCGCCAAGTTTGCGCTGTCGCACGTGGTTCTCCTTCCGTCTGAAATCCTGTCCATCCGTAAGTTTACAACGAGACTGGTCGCGGACTATTTTGCCGGAGAGCCCTGTTCTGTTAGGATGTTGGAAGGTCGCACTCTGGAGGTTGGCCGGTGCAAGTCTGTGATGTTTTGAAATCGTGGGGGTTCCGTGACCCTCGTGCCGTGCTGATCTCGGCTTTGGCGACGTGGGTGGTCGTCAGTGCTTCGGCGTTCGCGTTTTCGGCGGGCTCCACGGGTCGCGGTCTTGTGATGGGTGTCGGCTACTCGGTAGCGGCGGTCTTCGCACTCGTGTTGTTGGCGCAAGCAGTCCGGGAGTCCATGAGGCGAGAGCGGCTGATCTGGTCTCTCCTGGCTGCGGGATTGGCTTTCACCTTGATAGGGGATCTCGGTTGGTCGGTCTCTCGAACTTCCAGCGAGTTTGGGCCGGTTTTCTCCTTTCAACAGGCGGCCTATCTTATCTCCTATCTACTCTTCGCCACTGGATCGCTGTTGCTGGTTAGAACAATGATTTCGGAGATCGCCGGTGTCACGACGTTGGATGCCCTAGCAGTCATGCTCTCGTCGGGGACTCTAGCGTGGTTTTTCCTGGTGGATGGTGAGGCTACTTCCCTGTCTGCGTCGGCAATTCTCTTGTGGGTAGTCTTCGACGCGGCGTTGCTGTTTCTCGCGCTCGTGTTGATCTCGGCGTCTGGAGGGTCCGCGACGGCCAAGCTTCTGGCGGCTGGCTTTCTGGCGTTTCTGGTGGCGGATACGCTCTATCTGGATGCGGGTGCCAGCGGAACGTATGGGTTCGGTGGGATACCGTACCTGGCTTGGTCTCTGGGGGTCGTCCTGATCGGGGGTTCCGCGTTGTGGCCGAGCCCGACCCGAACCGTCACGACTACTACCCCGCGTATCAGCCCGTGGCGGATCTTCGCGTTCTGGTTTGGCCCTCTCTCGCCGCCGCTGCATTTCGCGATCCTGCTGGTCTGGTGCGCGCTGCTTCCGCCACCACCGGGCTATGTTCTGGCTGGTGCCGCAGCGCTCCTGTTGTATCTCGGATTGCGCGTGGCACTCGTCTCCTTCGTGACC
The DNA here is from genome assembly GCA_041748475.1 of Rubrobacteraceae bacterium. Lineage (GTDB taxonomy): Bacteria > Actinomycetota > Rubrobacteria > Rubrobacterales > Rubrobacteraceae > JACDDK01. The sequence goes on from JBGTDE010000360.1 coordinate 4,522, forward strand.
CGGCGTTTGAGCGCCGAACAGGAAGCGGCTACCCGAAAAGTCGAGCAAGGCCGAGTTCTGTTGGAGATGCACGACACCGTAAAGCAGAGCATCCACGGGATAGCGTTGTCGGCGGATGCTGCGCTCGAAGCCGACCGTCGCGGCGAACGAGGCCGGGTACGCGAGATGCTTGGGCGAACACTCGCGGCTTCGCGGGAGGCCGAGTACAAAGTCTCCCAGCCTTATGACGAGCTACGAGTTTTCCAGGGCGAAGGTAGTCCGAGTATTACCGAACATCTCAGCAACCGCCTGGATAAGTTCGAACAATACTTCAGCGTTACTACCCACGAAGACTTCCAGGCTCCACTGGACTCCCTCAACGCCGCCGAGATAGCGGTTGTGTATCGGGTTGTAGTCGAGGCGTTCTGGAACGTCGCCAAGCACGCGCAGGCCCGCAGCATGCACCTTGAATCGCGGCGCGTCGGTCGGACGCTAATATTGAGGGTACGAGACGATGGGCGAGGCTTCGACGCCACGAGTCCGCCGCCCGGTATGGGACTCACGTACATGAGGCAGAGAGCCGGGGAGGTTGGGGCGAAGCTCGATGTGATCTCCACTCCCGGACGCGGCGCTTGCATCCAACTCCGCTTCGACAAAGGTTGACGTAGCTCTATCTTCCTAGAAGGGTGTACCAACTCCGGTGGTGTCTTCGAGGATTTCGCGGGCTTCGGGCATCGCGTCTTCGGGGACTAGAAGTTCCCTCGGGCCGCCGCCGAGAAAGTCCGGCGCGTCGAAGCCGATTGGGCGACGGATCAAGACCGGAATATCCGCGCCGCGAAGCAACCCTTCCATCATCAAAGCCATCGACTCATTCGGGGCGTTTCCGACTTTGATCCAAGCGTGCATGGCCTGATTATACCGGAGCGCGACGACCGCCAAGTTCACCCGTAGACGAAACATATACGCCAAACCGTCGTAGACAGATGCACGGAAGGCTTCTACCATTAGATTCCAGGAGTGTCGGAGTAGTACCGACTGAGGGAGATGTCGATGGAAGATGCCAGTAACGGGCGATCCTCGCTTGTGGAGACCCGAGGTCTGACCAAACGCTACGGGTCGCTCACGGCGGTTAGCGACTTGAACTTGAACGTCCGGCGGGGCGAGGTCTACGGGTTCCTCGGTCCAAACGGCGCGGGCAAGACCACGACCCTGCGCATGCTGCTCGGGCTAATTCGTCCTAGCAGCGGAGATGCTACGGTGATCGGAGGCTCGCCCGGCACGCCGGACAGTCTGGAGCGAGTGGGGGCTCTGGTAGAGTCGCCCGCGTTCTATCCGTATCTCTCCGGTCGGGACAATTTGCGCGTCATGGCCCGGTATTCCGGCGTGGGCAAGGATCGAATTGGGGAGGTCTTGAATCAGGTCGAGCTCTCCGAACGAGCGAAGGATAAATTTCGGAAGTATTCGCTCGGGATGAAACAGCGGCTTGGAGTTGCGGCGGCGCTGTTAAAGGATCCAGAGCTGCTGATTCTGGACGAGCCGACGAACGGCTTGGATCCCAAGGGCATGGCGGATATGCGGCGCTTGATCCGAACCCTCGGAACAGGCAACCGAACGGTCTTACTGTCAAGTCACCTGCTGGGCGAAGTAGAGCAGATTTGCGACCGCGTAGGCGTGATCCAACGTGGCGAGCTGGTAGCGCAAGGAACCGTCTCGGAACTCCGCGGCCGCGAAGGTCTACTAGTGCGAGCGGAGCCCGTGAAATATGCTCACGAGATAGCCAAGCGACTAGCGGGAGTCGAAGAGGTAAAGGAGACGGATGGGATGCTAAGGCTCACAACGGACCCTGGACGAGCGGCGGAGATCAACGCCAAGTTGGTCTCCGCGGGATTACGAGTCAGCGAGATACGCCCCTCCGAACAATCTCTGGAGGACGTGTTTCTGGAGCTTACCGGCGAGGAGACGGTCTAATGATGGCGAGCTTCCGGGCGGAGATTCTCAAACTCCGCAAACGTCCGGCGACGTGGGTTCTGTGTCTCGTTTGGGTGACCG
>JBGTDE010000361.1:0-3394 GCA_041748475.1 Rubrobacteraceae bacterium
GGCACCATCGAGAGCATGGCCGAAGCCGCCATCGAACTCGGCTACGAATACCTCGTCTTCTGTGACCACTCGCAATCCCTGAAGGTAGCCAACGGCCTCTCCCCCGCACGTCTACGGGAGAAACTCGAAGCCGTCCGAAAAGCCGACCATGAATACGGCGAGATAAAACTCCTCTGCGGCTCCGAAGTAGACATCCTAAAAGACGGAACCCTGGATTACGAGGACGATCTCCTCGCCGAGCTAGACTTCGTAGTAGCCGCCGTCCACACCTCATTCACCGTCGGCGAAGATGCGATGACCGAGCGGATCATCCGGGCCATCAACAACCCACACGTCCGAACCATCGCCCACCCGACAGGTCGCATCCTGAACCGCCGCGAACCCTACGAAGTAGACGTATCCCGTCTGATAAAGGAAGCCGCAGCAGCAAACACAGCCCTCGAACTAAACTCTTACGTCAATCGCCTCGACCTCTCCACCCCCTACGTGCGCGAGGCGTTGCGAGCAGGCGTCAGCATTACCATAGACACCGACGCCCACGACGAAACGGCCCTCGCGTTCATGAAATATGGTGTCTCACAGGCCCGCCGAGCGTGGGCCGAAAAGAAGAGCGTTATCAACTGCTTGTCGTGGAAGGAATTCGAGAAGTATTTGAAGGCTGGAAAGTAGGAGGTTTAGATAGACTTCTCCCGCGTAGAATCATTTTGGCGGGTGATGCTGGATCCACCGCCAGGATATGTTGGTGTTCCAGGGCGGGAGGATTATGAGTCAAACCAGGATAATCCAAGCAGCCCTCAACGGAGATCTAACGAAGGCCTCGCATTCCGCAGTGCCGGTATCCATCAACGAACTCGTAAGAGACGCCATCGCCTGCGTTGCTGCGGGAGCTCGTGCTATTCACTTGCATCCACGAGATTCCGAGGGTCGAGAACAACTGCAAGCCAGGATCGTTGACGAGGTGGTCACGGAGGTTCGTGAGGCGTGCAGAGTCCCCGTAGGCGTGACTACCGGAGAGTGGATCGAACCGAATATCGAAAATCGCCTGAAGCTCGTACGAGCTTGGCGTGCGCCCGACTACACCTCGGTCAACTTGTCCGAGCCAGGATCGGTAGAGGTTATGGAGGCTCTGTTAGAAACCGGAATCGGCATAGAAGCCGGCGTCTGGACCGTCGAAGACGTGGAGCGACTCGCGATGTCTGGATTGGGCGAACAAGTTACCCGAATCCTGGTCGAACCGGGCGAGTCTCAAGTCGGAGACAGCGCATCAGCCGCGATCTCGCTGGCCGAAGATATTCACAGAGCTCTGGACCGGTTCGAGCTCGCCGCCCCTCGTCTACAGCATGGCGATGGAAAGGTCGCGTGGGTGATTCTCGAAGATGCGATCCACCGAGGACTCGACACGCGTATAGGCCTCGAAGATACGCTACACGAACCTAACGGCGAACTAACTTCAGGCAACGAAGCTCTCGTCCGCTCCGCTCAAAACCTGGCAGCCGATGCCACATGAGATATCGAAGCCTCACCTGAAGGTCGGTGAGTAATCCGTGTGGGCTTCGTCCTCGAAACTAGCTGGTCAATATAACGAACTCGACCGGTACTTGGGACAAGTTGTGCGGCGAGCCCTGATCTCGCGTGCTCTGGATCTCCATCTACCAGCGCCACCCGCCCGAATACTAGATGTCGGTGGTGGCGCGGGCCAGCAATCTATTCCTTTAGCGCGAGCCAGGTACGAAGTCACGATCCTGGATCCGTCCTCCGAGATGCTTGCAGAGGCCGAACGACGGCTAGCATTTGAAGATGAAGAAACTCGCAGCCGGATGCGACTCGTCGAAGGTTTCGGAGAGCAAGCCCCGCAATTGCTCGGCGCGGGTACCTTCGACGCGGCGCTATGCCACGGAGTTTTGATGTACCTGGATGCTCCAGATGAGATGCTGCGATCCCTCGCCGCAGTCGTCCGGCCCGGTGGGCTAGTCTCTGCACTCGCCAAGAACGCCAACGCCCTGGCCATGCGTCCGGGACTTCGAAGAGACTATCCTGAAGCTTTGGCGGCACTTGGAACGGATCGGTCCACCGGTGGACTGGGCGTTGTGACTCGCGGCGATACCGTAGCCGGACTCTCCCGGACTTTCGAGGAGGCCGGGCTTGCGTTGGAAGAGTGGTACGGAGTGCGAATCTTTACCGACCATATCGGAGATGCGGAACCAGGAGAAGACTTGCAAGAAATCCTAGAACTTGAGTGGGAGGCAGGACGCAGAGACCCGTACCGTTTGGTCGCCCGTTTGATCCACATTCTGGGGAGACGTACCGTAGGGTAACTACGAGTTTGGCGCGGGAGGATCCAGTGGCAACTCCAACCGAACGAAGGTCCGTCTTAGAAGCTCCACCTGTCTCTCCGGCGGATACCGCCGCGGGTCGGTGAGCGCCGCCACGGTGATGCCGTCTACCGTCGCCAACAACTCGTCGGCCACGTCCCGCAGATCGTCTCGCGAACCTTTCATCTCCCCCTCAAAGAGTGGGGTCATGGCGTCGCGAGCTTCCCCGTAGCGCTGTTTGAGATCCTCGGCGAGTTCCGGGTCTTGAAGCGAGGCGGTCATAAGTTCGAGCCAGACCGCAGCCTCCGTGCGCCGGTTTTCATCCAGCGGCAAGAGCTGCGCGAGCGCGTCGAGCAATCCCGTCTCCCGCACCGCAGCGGACATGCGCGCCGTGGAACGTTCGACCATCGACCCGAAAGCAAACGCCAGAAGCTCACGCTTATCCCTGAAATAGTGCGAGAGAACACCCGTCGTAAAACCAGCCTCACGGGCGATCTCCCGCATGTTCGCACCCGAAAGACCGGAAGACTCGATCACGCGCCACGCAGCCTCTGAGATCTCACCCCGCCGCTCCTCATGATTTGATAACCTGGGCATGACTGGTATTATAACAGTTGTGATATATTACAGTTGTTGTGCAACGCTGAAAAGGCGGTTTTCATGGCTTGGATCTACTTGTTGTTGGCGGGGCTTTTTGAGATGGGTTGGGCGATTGGTTTGAAGTACACTGATGGTTGGACGAAGCTCGTTCCATCGGTTCTGACTATTGGCGCGATGGCCGCGAGTTTCTCGCTCCTCGCTATGGCGCTAAAGACCTTACCGGTAGGGACAGCTTACGCGGTATGGACCGGCATCGGGGCCGTCGGGGTGGCCATACTTGGGGTTCTCTTTCTCGGCGAATCCAGCAACCCCGTGCGCGTCGCTTCGATACTGCTCATCGTGGCGGGCATAGCAGGATTGAAGCTCTCCTCCGGCGCGTAGCCGATAGGAGAGCTTCTTGTGATCCCGCCCTTGGTTTCGAGGCACTCTAGCTACGGGATGCGGGGGCCGCAGTCTCTTCTTCCTTCGCGGCGTTCCAGGTG
>JBGTDE010000362.1:0-4859 GCA_041748475.1 Rubrobacteraceae bacterium
ACAAAAAGTCGAAGAATCACTCGAAGTCTATCGAAAAGCTGTCCGGGCAATCGAAGAATCAGACGAAACTACCCGCACCGTGCTCGAAGACGCTACTCCGAGGCTTCACGCAGCAGCGGAACGCCTCGTTGACCTCGCTCAGGATAGGGAGAAGGCGGGGCAAGTCCTGAATGAGCTACCAAAAGACATAGAGGACGAGAGCAGGTGGGATCTGGAGAACAAGATACAGGCTGCGGACACGGAGATTTCCGGTGTCATAGAGAAGTTCGTCGCGTTGCGTACCCGAGTGGTCCGCATATCGCTTGACTCGGGACCAGCCGCTCAAGCAATGGCCGGGGAACTAAACTCTTCCCTTGAAGAGTTGAACTACCGACTCGAAGCCCTTGGGGAGACAATGTCCGGTGCAGGCGAGTAGAGATAGAGACCAGAGCGCAATAGCCGGTGTTAGGCTGAACTAACCCTCCAGCCCCGCTCGTCCTCCTCGTCGGGAGCTTCGTGTCGCGCAGGCTGCTGAGGCTCGACTGTCTGGACTACTGGCCGAACGGGAACTCCGCCCAACTCCTGTCGAGACTCGCCGACAGAGACAAGAGAATCCTCGAACCAGTTCTCCAACTGCCCCATCACGCGATCCCGGTAGGCTTCGGAACCCGTCGAGACCTCGTCAGCGTACCTCTCGGCCCGCTCGGTGACCTCGTCCGCCCGCCGCAGCGCCCGGCGGTATACCTCGGATTCTTCCACCCGGTCCTCAGTGCGCCGGTGGGCATCCTCGATCAAACGCCGTGCATCCTCCTGGGCTTCGGCAACCATGTCGGCGCACTCGCGCTTGATAGCTTCGGCCTCGGACAGCTCACCCGGCAGGGAGCCCCGCAACTCGTCGAGCATCACAAGCAGGTCCGACCGATCCACAACCGCAAGACCCTTGCGCATCGGAACACTCGATGCGTCCTGGACAATAGCGTCCAATTCGTCCATTACTCCGCTTATGTACTGCATGTCTTCTCTCATGGCTCCAACCCTAGCACGCCTATTGAGGCTACGCTAGCCTTTCTGAAAGTATTTTTCGGAGCTTTACCTCAACTTCAGGTCTAATTTTATCTCAAGGTTAAGTGTAATTGGACCTACGCCTAAAGTTGCCCCTTTAGCCAATTCCGTTGCGTGAGTTTTCCGCCCAGCACTGCGGTTTGAGCAAAGTTATCCACAAGCGATGCCCGCATAGGCAAAGGTTAAACCCGTTTGACAGGGGTTCCAACGGCATCTAGTGATACGAGGCTCGCGGGGAACGGTGGAAGCAACCACTTAGACTCCTTCAGAAGACGTAAACGCAGGGTCGAAAGTAAGGTGTGGAGACATCCTGTACTGAAATCTCCAGAGTTGCGTAGTGTAAAAAATTCACGTGATTTTGGGGTTACGTCGGAGTATTTGTGAAACCTGGGTTCTTGACGACCTCCAAACGCGATTGTGGGGTCGTCGGCGGGGTTCGGAGTGCGCCTGGGTCAGCGGGCTTGGTAGATAGCGAAACCGACGGCTATGAGCGCGGGGAGTATCAGAAAGATCTGAAAGTTACCCGCCAGGAGTTGCGGCAGCAAAAAGGGCGAGAAGGCCAGCGCGACTGAGACACCTGCGGTCGCCATAGCGAGGGATCCACCGTTTCTGCCTCCGGCTCGGTGGATGAGCCTACCGGCTAGATAGCCTGCCAGAGCCGATAGGATCAGGCGAAACGGCACTTGATAGATGGCGAATGCGACTGCGGAGCCGAGGATGGAGATGGCTACTCCGGTGAGTAGGGTTTTGACGACCTGGCTCGTTTTCATGGCTCCGGCACGGGCACCTCGGGGTACTCGGGCATCATCGGGGCATTTTATGCCGACGGCGGTCTGGTTCATGCACTCTGTGCAGATGGGTCGTCCGCAGGTCGCGCACGAGACGCGGGTCTCGCGCTTGGGATGGCGATAGCAGTGCATCGGCCCGGACATCAGGAGTCCCGGCGCAAGATCTCACCGCGAGGGACCAGCACTATTTCGCGCCGGTATCCTCGGTGTATTTCCTGAATCATTCTGTCGTGCTCCGCTCTCATACGTTCTATCTCCTTTCGCAACCGGACGTTCTCACTCCGCAGTCCTAGGATGCGGGCCTCCATATCCAGGGTTCTCGCGACGCCCGCGAGGTTCATGCCCATCTCCTGGGTGAGCTGCTGTATGTGACGGCCTAACTCTATATCCTCCTGTGAGTACAGGCGGGTGTTCTTTATACTCTTGCGCGGCCGCAGCAACCCTTTCTGTTCGTACATCCTCAAGGTCTGTGGATGCACGCCTATAAGCTCGGCGGCCACGCCTATCATGTACACGGGGCGCTTGGCGAAGCTCACTACGCACCGGCCTTCTTGAACAACTCTTCCCGCACGTCCTCGTCCCGCTCATCCGCCAGAGCCATTAGAATATCCCGCTCCCGGCGATTGAGCTTCTTTGGAACCAGAACCTTGACGCGCACCAAGAGATCCCCGGCGCCGTCCTCCCGAGGCTTGGGCGCACCAGCGCCTCGCACCCGAAACTGCTTCCCATCCTGAGTACCCGCCGGCAACTTGAGAGTCACGGACCCGCCACTCGGGCGCGGAACCTTGACCTCCGCCCCGAGGGCCGCTTCGACGAAGCTTACCGGCGCCTCGACCATGAAATCGTCACCCTTGCGCTCGAACACGGGATGCGCCTCAACATGTGTGATGACGTAGAGATCCCCCGCCGCCGCGCCCTTTGTCCCGGCATTGCCACGGCCCGCGACCCGGATTTTCATGCCCTCCCTGGCCCCAGCCGGTACTTTAACCGTCACGGATCGCGTCGTCTTAGAGCGCCCACTACCCCGACAAACACCACAGGGAGTCTCTATCACACGCCCCTCACCACCGCATCGCCCGCACGGCTCCGACAACGCGAAGAACCCCTGATCCCGACTTCTAAGCCCACGCCCCCCACACTCGGGACATGTCTTTGGCGCAGTCCCAGCCGCCGCACCCGTACCCCGACAAGCCCTACACCCCTCCTCCACCGGGACCGACAACCGCGTAGTCACACCCTCAAGAGCGTCTTTAAACTTCAAGTTCACACTTAAAGTTACGTTGGTGCCTTTGGCGGGTGCTTCGCGACGGCGAGCGCCGCCACCGAGGACATCCCCGAAAGTTCCGAAGAGGTCCGAGAGGTCGGATACGTTGGTAAAGTTTCCGCCTCCCGCACCGGGCGGCGCTCCTCCTGGAGCTTGTCCACCGGCGTTGCCGCCGCCGAAGAAATTTCGCGGTCCTTCATCGTATTGGCGGCGTTTCTCCGGGTTTGAGAGGACTTCGTAGGCACCCTGTATTTCTTTGAACCGGCCTTCGGCCTTTGGGTCGTCGCGGTTCGCGTCCGGGTGGTGTTTGCGGGCAAGCTTGCGGTAGGAACTCCGGATTTCATCCTGCGAAGCTCCTTTTGAGACACCCAGGGTCTTGTAAAGGTCTTTAGCGGCCAAGACTAATCCTACCCCGCAACTACAACCTTAGCTGTGCGGATCGGCTTGCCGTTTAGAGTGTAGCCTCTCTGGAAGGTCCGCAGCACGGTATTCTCCTCATGCTCTTCTGAGGGTTCGCTCATTACGGCTTCGTGGACGTTGGGGTCGAAGGGCTCTCCGTCGGAGAGTACGGGCGTGAGTCCTTGTTCTCCAAGGACTGCGGCGAACTGCTCCAGGGTAGCTTGCACGCCGCCGCGCACGTCGCCTTCGACCTCCAGGGCTCGTTCCAAGTTGTCTAGGATTGGCAGTAGGTCGTTTACTAGTCGCTCGGAGGCGTTGCGCATTACGCGCTCCATCTCGCGTTCCTGGCGTTTGCGAGCGTTGTCGAACTCGGCCCGCAGATACATCATGTCGTCCCGATGCTGGTCCCGCTCTTGGCGCGTGGCCTCCAATTCTTCCTGGATAGCTTCGATGTCCACGTCGTTGGCGTCTTCGGAGGAGTCTTCCTCCACAATCTCGACGTGTTCGAGCACTTCGTCGGGTTCCGTGCCGTCGGGCGGGTTGTCCTCGTTCGGGGCTTCGACTACCGAGGGATCGTCTTCCGCAGGTTCGTTCGTGGGGTCGGCATCCGGCTCGGGGGCTACTGGCTCCCTCTCGTCGTCTTCCGTCTCTTTGCGCCGCTCTTCGCTGCTCAAGGGTTCGTAGTCCTCCTGTGTATTCGTACTGGCCGGGGCATTACTATTCCCCGGCCAGTCGAGCGTCGTTACTTGTTGTCCTGAGTCTCGCTGCCGTCTTCGGCGGCTTCATCCTCTACGACTTCGGCATCCTCGACCAAGTCGTCGTCGAGATCCTCGGTGGAGGCGGCTTCCTGCTCTTGCTCGGCCTGCTGGTAGAGCTGCTGCGAGAGCGCGTGCGAGGCGGAGAGTAGGACTTCCTGCTTACGCTTTATCTCCTCGATGTCTTCGCTAGCCAACGCCAGCTTCGCGTCCTTGAGAGCTTCGTCGATGTTGTTCTTCGTCGCTACGTCGACCTTGCCGTCCACGTCCTTCATGTTCCGCTCGACGGAGTAGACGAGGTTATCGCAGTTGTTGCGGATATCCGCTTCCTCGCGGCGGCGCTGATCGTCCTCGGCGTGAGACTCGGCGTCCTCCATCATCTGCTCAATGTCTTTGTCAGAGAGACCGCTTGAGGCGGTTATGGTAATCCGCTGTTCCTTGCCGGTACCGAGATCTTTGGCTCCGACATTCACGATGCCGTTGGCGTCGATGTCGAAGGAGACCTCGATCTGAGGCACGCCCCTGGGCGCTGGCGGTAGTCCGACCAACTGGAAGTTGCCGATCAGCTTGTTGTACATCGCCATCTCGCGCTCGCCCTGGTAGACCTTGATC
>JBGTDE010000363.1:0-2160 GCA_041748475.1 Rubrobacteraceae bacterium
GATGCGATCCCCGGCGATGGACCCTTCATTCTCAACGGCGACGGCAAGGGATGGCTATTCGCGCCGGTCGGACTGATGGACGGGCCTCTCCCGGTACACTACGAGCCCGTCGAATCGCCGGTCCCGAACCTGCTCTACGAGAACATACAGTACGATCCCGCAGCCCGACTCATGCACCGAGAAGACAACCCGTACAACGAGCCGATGGACCCTGAATATCCGCACGTGGTCACCACTTATCGGCTAACCGAGCATCACACCAGCGGGGCGATGAGTCGCTGGAACCCTTGGCTCTCGGAGTTGCAGCCGGAATTGTTCTGCGAGATCAGCCCTAAGCTCGCTGAAGAGACGGGAGTTGCAAATACCGACTGGGTAACCGTGACGACGAGTCGGGGTAGCATCCACTGCAAAGCCCTGGTGACCGACCGCATCCCCGTGTTTCGGTTCGAGGGGCGGGATCTCCACACTATCGGCCTCCCGTATCACTGGGGACCGAACGGCGTAGTCACCGGCGACGTTGTCAACGACCTGATGCCCGTAACCCTGGAGCCGAACGTCTCCATCCACGAAGCCAAAGCCTTTACCGCCAAGCTCACGGCGGGCCGCGTATGAGCGAACGGACCCCACGAGGAACCCAAGTCGCCCCCGGCGACACTCCGAGCGATACCTGGAAAGCCGAGACGACGTGGCGGGAATCACCCCAGCAAGCGTTGATGGAACTCGGAGCCTGGCTCGCCGAGAACCCGAAATCCGCCAAAAAGAACCTAAAGCCTATCCGGCACACTGTTATCCTGGATCCTGGTGTCTACTACAACAGAGGTACGGGAGCCGTCGAGCGGTTGTACAGTCCTCAGCACGCGGCGCTCGGTCAGCAAGTGTTTCGCGTTAGCACGGATCCCGCCGCCCCCGTCGAGGAGATTCGGCGCCGAGTCCTGGAAGGGAAGTAACCAATGGCTACAGGATTTTTAACCGACACGACCGTCTGCATCGGCTGCAAGGCGTGCGAGGTCGCGTGCAAGCAGTGGAATCAGCTCCCCGCCGACGGCTACGAGTTTACCGGCGATTCCTACGACAACACCAAGCAACTCAGCGGCTCTACGTGGCGGCACGTCGCGTTTATCGAGAACCCGAAGAAGAAGCGCCTCACCGGCGACATCGACCTCGTGGCTCTGGCCGAAGATGTGCGGGATCAACTCCCGGGAGGCGCGGAGCTTGACGGCCTCGGTCGCTGGAGCTTCATGAGCGACGTGTGCAAGCATTGCGTCGAAGCCCCATGTCAGCAAGCCTGCCCGACGGGCTCCATCATCCGCAACGAGTTCGATAACGTGTACATCCAGCCGGATATCTGCAACGGCTGTGGTTACTGCGTCCCGGCGTGTCCTTACGGCGTTATCACGCAAGTCCCCGAAGACGGACGAGCCTTCAAATGCACCCTCTGCTACGACCGCCAGAGAGACGGCCTCGAACCGGCTTGCGCCAAAGCCTGCCCGACAAACTCCATCATTTTCGGTGAGGTGGAAGATCTGAAGGAACTAGCCGCTCAGAGAGTCGAGGAGCTTCACGACAAGGGGTATACGCAAGCCTACGTGTGGGGAACCCCCGAAGTAGGTGGTACCGGAGGCATCGGCGGCAACCACTCCAAGTTCATCCTCATGGACGAGCCAGAGACCTACAACTTGCCACGCCATCCGTTCTTGCCCCAGGAGAAAGTGAAAGGCGGCGTGCTTGCGAGCGCGATCACAGCGACCGTCTTGGGCGCGGTCGTGGCCTGGGCGTTCAGGGATTAGGAGACAGAATGACGGATGGTACACAGACGCAGCAGTCCCGCAACGGCCAGGGAAGCGGACAGGTCGAGACTTCGCATCATCCTGAGAGGGATGACAGGCGCGAGGATAAGAACTACTACGGCATACCGCCGATAAAGCACGCGCATTGGACGTGGCAGATCCCGGTTTACTTCTGGATCGGGGGTTTGGCCGCAGGCGTGCAACTCTTCTCCACGATAGCGAAATTGCTCGGCCACAAAGATGAAGCGCTCTTCCGGGCCAGCCGGTACACGGTGCTCATCACCATGATGTTGAGTCCCATACTCTTGATCTGGGATCTCGGTCGCCCGGAACGGTTCTACAACATGCTCCGCGTTCTGAAGCTTCGATCCCC
>JBGTDE010000364.1:0-2841 GCA_041748475.1 Rubrobacteraceae bacterium
CGCACCGAGGTCGAGAACACATTCGCACGGGTCGTGGATCGGTACGGCGGCCTCGACATCCTCGTAAACAACGCCGGAGTAACCCGCGACAACCTGGTCCACAAACTCTCCGACGAGGACTGGCGCACCGTTTTGAACGTCCACCTCTCCGGCGCGTTCCTGTGCAGCCGCGAAGCCCAAAAATACATGGTCCAGAAGACCTACGGACGCATAATAAACGTCTCTTCGACCTCCGCTTTAGGAAACCGTGGTCAGTCCAACTACTCCGCCGCAAAAGCCGGGCTCCAGGGATTCACGAAGACGTTGGCTATAGAACTCGGACGTTTCGGTATCACCGTAAACGCTGTCGCGCCAGGTTTCATCAAGACCGAGATGACGCGAGCGACCGCCGCCCGAATGGGTGTAGATTGGGACGACTTCATCGCCGGACGGGTCGCGGATATACCGGTTGGTCGTGGCGGCAAACCTGAGGATGTGGCTTCGGCCATACTGTACTTCGCCTCCGAGGAATCCTCGTTCGTCAGCGGACAAGTCCTGTACGTCGCCGGTGGTCCACGAGCGTAGTGCTGTACGCAGAGTTCGTCGGCCAACGCTCCGAAGCCGTAAGGAACCTCGTCGAGCGCGGCGCCGTTCGGAAGTTCGCTGAAGCCATCGCCGACCCGAGCCCACTTTACACAGACGAAACCGCCGCGAAACACAGCCGCTACGGACGCTTGCTCGCTCCACCGACCTTTCCGCGCACCTTCGATTTCGGGAATGTGGATGGTCTGGTGTTGCCGTCGGCGGGTCTCATCCACGGAGAGTTCCGGATTGAGTACGAGCGTCCGTTGGTAGTGGGGGACGAAGTATTGTGTAGTCTGGAGTTAAAGGAGTCATACGATAAGGAGAGTCGTCGCGGGTTGCTCGGGTTCTTGATCTTCGAGCGTACCGGCGAGAGTCCCAAGGGTGAACTCATCTTCACCACCAACGATACCGTGGTCGTAACCGAGACCGTCCGTAAGCGGATAGAGTCATGAGCGCCCCGGCCTGGAATATCGGAGACGAGCTAAACGAACAAACTCCGCCATCCATCGACCGTTTGCAACTCATAAAGTACGCCGGAGCCTCCGGGGACTTCAATCCCATCCACACGATAGACGATGCTGCTGAAGAAGCTGGTCTACCCGGTGTTATCGCGCATGGAATGCTCACCGTCGCCACGATGGGGCTTCTCTTCTCGCCGCATCTCGAATATGGCTACGTAAAGACGTTCCGTAGTCGATTCTCCGGCATGGTCTTTCTCGGTGATACGCTCCGCGTTGGAGGGCGAGCCACGAAGGTCGAGGACCGCGTAGATGGAAGACTCTACACTTTTGAGGTATATGCTCGGCGTGGTGAAGATACCGTAGCTTCGGGTGAGGTTGGATTTCTGGTGTATGGCGAGGTTGGATGATGGGAGAAATCTTGGATAAGGAAGAAGCTTTGGATCCGGATCAACTAGCTAAACTCGCGTGGTACTTCGACGAAGAAGTTACGTTCTCCAAGCACATCGGGGCGAAGGTCGACGAAGTCAAGCCGGGCTGGGCAGTTATTGGAATAGAGATCAAAGACATCCACCTCAACGGCGCCGGAACTTTGCACGGCGGGGTCTACGCTTCGCTCATGGATAACGCTATGGGACTCGCCGTTCTCGCGCTCGTAGGGACTCGTACCGCCACCATCGAGATGAACACACATTTCCTGGGAGCAGTGAAGGAAGGCCGGATCGTATGCCGCAGCGAGGTAGTCCATCGCACCCGTCGCACCGCAACCGCAGAGTCCAAAGTCTACGACGACAAGGGAAATCTCGTGGCGATGGGTACGGGAGCGTTCCGGGTCTTCGAGAAGAAGGGCAACGCCATCGTATAGCTGTGGTTGGTGCTTGGTTCTCGTACTCGCAGGGGAGGTTTTACCTGTAGAATTTACGGTTAGATAGAGGGAAAAGGGAAACTGTTGTCGGGGCGGGTCTCCGGCGCGGAAGGAGGAACATGTTTAGTGCTGAGAAACCTTGGGTGAAGGTTTATGGCAAATATGCGAAGCCGGAGACTGAGATCTTCGAGGGTTCGCTCTCGGACTTGTTTCGGGAGTCGGTCGAGCAGCACGCGGATAAGATTGCGCTGACGTTCTACGGGACGGAGTTCCCGTTTCCGAGGCTCGAAGCGTTGGCCGAGAAAATGGCCGCTTCGCTTGCGGCTAGTGGTGTGGGGAAGGGAGATCGGGTCGCCCTCATGCTACCCAACTGTCCGCAGTACGTGATCTCGTTCTTCGCTGTGGTCCGTCTCGGGGCTATTGTGACGCAGCTAAACCCGATGTACGTTGAGCGCGAGATTGAGCACATAGTCAATGACTCGGGCGCCGAGACTATCGTGGTGTACGCGGATATGTACCCTCGCGTTCAGGCCATCCTGCCGGAAACGTCCATAAAGAACGTGATCGTAGTAGACTTCGAGCCGGAGCCGGGCGAGTTGGACGAGGGCCATCATGCGTTTGGAGACTTCATGGCGATAGACGCGGACCCGGCGCCGACGGTCGAGATCAACCCCGCTGAAGACGTGGCCGCGCTTCAGTACACGGGTGGCACGACTGGCGTGTCGAAGGGCGCGATGCTTACCCATCGCAACCTTACGGCGAACGTGCAACAGGCTCTGGATCTCTTTATCGACGACGAAGGCGCGTTCTCCAACAATCAGACGGTCATGGGCATCTTGCCGATGTTCCACATCTTTGGCCTCACATGCGTGATGCTCTTCGGCATCCGTCAGGGACTCAACCAAGTACTGCTACCCAAGTTCGATCCCGCCGAAGTGATGGGCGTTGTCAACG
>JBGTDE010000365.1:0-6918 GCA_041748475.1 Rubrobacteraceae bacterium
CTACGGCGGGTGTTTCGGCTCCGTTCTTGAGTGTTATCGAGGATGCTGTGGCCGTGGTTGGTGGGATTGTGGCGGTCTTAGTTCCGCTGGTTCCGCTGGCGCTGGTAGGGTTTCTGCTATTCTTCTTTTATCGGATCAAACGTCGCAGGCAGAGGAAGTTCGGGGGGTTGCGAATCCTCGGAGATTAGACCTATAAGCGTTCGGGCTGGAGATGGAGGTGCGCTTTGAAAGACCTTGAGATCACCATCGTCAAGGAAGGTCGGGAGACTCCTTTTTCCCGGGGAATTCTGGCGCAGACTCTTGCCCAAGCTGGGGCTCGCCCCGAGGTGGCGCACCGGATCGCGAGCGAAGTTCGTGGCGAGCTAGTCGCCGAGGAGCGTTACACGGTGGAGGAGGAGGAGGTCCTCGCCAGGGTCCGTTCCAAGTTGATGATCTCGGACTCCCTGATCGTGCCGCGCCTGGATAAATGGCGCACCCTTCGTCAATCTACCGAGCCGGTGATAGTGCTGATCGGGGGGGCTACGGGGGTTGGGACGAGTACGCTGGCGGCGGACGTGGCGCGGCGACTGAATATTCAGAGTGTGATCGGAACCGACTCTATAAGAGAGGTTCTGCGGCGAGCTATTAGTCCGGATCTCCTACCAATGCTGCACAAAAGCTCCTTCGCCATCGGACGAGAGGACATCAGGATGCCGGTGGAGGAGGACGAGACGGTGATCTTCGGTTTCCGGTCTCAGTCAACGCAGGTATCGGTCGGGATCGATGCCATCGTGGAGCGGGCGTTGCACGAAGGCACGAACATCATTATCGAGGGCGTGCATCTAGCACCGGAGATAATCCTGAACCGCTACCGGGAGCACCCGAACGTATGCTCCATGGTGGTTTACCTGTCGGACGAAGAGGTTCATCAAGGACGTTTCCAGGTACGGGCTCTCGGAACCTCGATGCGCCGTCCAGCGGAGGAGTACATCGCGTACTTCGACGAGATACGACAGATCCACGACTACATCTTCGACAGCGCTCTGCGGGGCGGTATCAACACGGTCGAGAACCTGTCAATCGAGGCCGCATCGGACGCGGGCGTGGAGATCGTCGCCAATCGCGTCTACGAGATGGCTGCCAAAGCCAGCGGCGCGGTGCAGGACTCCTTCCTGCTGCTGGACGCGAGCACCCGACGCTAGACGTTTCGGGTTAGAATGAAGCTCAGGCTTCCAAAGGTGGTTCACGTTGATAGATAAGCAGAGGATTCGCACATTCCTCATCGGTGGCGCGGCTGGCGCGATCGCGGGCATCCTCCTCGCGCCGCGGAGTGGTCGCGAGCTTAGGGGCTCTATATCCAACCGGGCCGGTGAGGCCCGCGAACGAGGCCGCGAAAGCTATTTCGATGTCGGCGAACGTATGCGTGAACGTATCTCCCGAACCCGTGACGGAAGTCCTTCAAGAGCGCCATCCGAGGAAGAAACGAAGTTCGAGCCCACAGCCACCGTCGGGGAGAGTCCCGACAACGAAGGGCTTTGGCCGCCACTCAGGGATGTCTCCCAGGATGCGCCCGCGTCGGACCCGTTCGCGGAGACGGACTATGAGGAAGAGGCTACTGCCGAGGAAACGCCTTCGGCCCGGTCAGACGAGTTGCGGCGCAGAATTCAAGAGACGCGAGAGCGGTTGGGGAAGCATCGTAGCGATCCGGGCGGGGGAGAGGAAGACCCCAAGTGAAGCCGGTGCGGTTCGTGCCGACCGTCGCGGAGATCTCCGCCGGAGACACCAACGATATACTGGGTCTGGAAGCGGTGATCTCGCACTGGACCGAAGGCGAACGCTCGGCTAACGCTTGGTTCGAGGAACTGAGCGAAGTCTGGGGGACCGCTGGTTTTGTGATGCGCCGAGGAGACAGTGTCTTGGGCTTCCTGGTCTACGGTCCGCCCGAGTACTTGCTCCACGCTGGACGTTATCCAGTAGGACCTTTGAGCGAAGATGCCGCGCTTCTGGCCTACGTCGAGGGGGATGCACGCACCCGGAAGAGACTCTTAGTTCGGATGCTCAAGGACTTGCGTGGCCGAGGAGTCGTTCGGGTGGAGGCCGTCGCAAGCGATGTCGGGTCGCCAAATCATGCTTCGACGACGGCGCTTCTGGAGAGTGGTTGGAAGGCTGCTCGGCGAGGCTGGTATCGGGGGCGACCGTACACGCTGGCGAGGGCGGACCTCGGTAGCCTTGTGGAGGTTGGCGAGGTTGCCCGAGGGATACTCGGACGGGTAAGGTTGCCGGGACTAAAGACACCCGCGCCCGCGCCGGGCGCATTCTCGGCGGGTGGTACGCAGGATCAGGGCGGCAGAATAACAGTTTTAACGGCTGACGCGCCTCGTGGGGTAGTCGCCCGAAACTCCAAAATGGTCCGTGGCGGTTCGACAGAAGAGTCCGGCGCGTTCCCGACTGGCGCCTCGAAAGACGAGAGGTCCACGGCGACCTCCACGGTCTTTGTCTCGTCGGCTTTTAGCTTTGCTACGTCCGCCCGGTAGATGCGAGTCTCCGAGATTGCGGTATTCTCCGAGGCCACTTTCACTGTAGTGTTCACGCCGGAAATTGGCCGCGAGCCGTTATTGCTAACCTGCACCGCAAGACGTTGGCCCGGAGCCTGTTCCAGGGCTTCGAGTTGGCTGCCTTGAAGTTCCATTTTGAGAGTTGGCCCGCTCTGTGTGGACTGAGGTCTGGAGATGCGTTGGTCCTGGGCTTGATCCCTGCCGAGATTCGCCAGCATTAGGAAGGCACCCGCCGTGACGAGGAAAGCCACCGCCGCTGCTGAAAACCAGGAGATCACACCCCTCATTGGTCCTCCACCAACTTTCCAACCGGTACTTCGTAGATGTTGTGGAAGTCCGCTGTGATTCTCTCGGCTGACGCTGACCGAATCTCTATGTCATCGAGCGCGGCTCGCGCTACTAGAAGGATGCTATCTCCGTCGGCGGACCACGACAGGTCTTCTGGGCCAGTCTCTATGAACATGCTCTCGTTGGAAGTCGCGGTCTTTAGATCTCCTGATTCGAGATCCAAAATATACAAGTTTGCGGGCGAGTTGAGGCTGCGGCGACCAAGCACTGCCAGGCGACCGCCATCGGGCGAGACTCTTATATTGGAAGAGACGAAATCCTCGCCGACACCCGAGACGACTTCTGCGTCCGTCGGAGTGTCCTGTAGGAGACGATACAGATTGTAGACGGGCGTTTTACCCGCAGCCTCGCCTTCTCCAGCGATGTAGTAAATGCCGTCCCGCGCCCATTGGGGGGAACCCAGTATCTCTTTGCCGGTGGCGGTTCGCACGGCCTCTCTAACGGTTCCTTCTTGAAGATTCAGGACGAATATCACGAAAGATTCCTCCTGACGAACGGAGATTGCGGCCTGTTCCCCATTCGGTGAGAGCGAGATTCCGGTGACGTCCCCATCAATTGTGCGGGTGAATAGGCGATACGGCTCGCCGCTCTTCTGTAGTAGCGCTAGACTGCTCTCCGCTCCATCCTCGAAGGCTACTAGAAGATCCGTCTCCCCCGGAATGTCCTCTACGGAGAGAGCTCCTTCGAAGACAGGTTGGACGTTTAGATCCCTGTCGTCGCCACTCGTCCTATAGAACGAGAAGCCTTCGTCTTCCTCGCTGATAGAGGAGATGGTGAGTCCGTCGCCGGAGTTGCTCCAATCCACGTCGGCGGCCCCGAAATCCCTGGTGGTTTGGCGCTCGGAGGCACCGGTGGCGAGGTCTTTCTCCACCACGTAGCCATCCATCACGAAAGCGAGGCGTTCACCCGACGGAGACAGCACGGGCGATCCTTTGTCCCCCGGCCCCGATGTCAAGGCTCGTACGCCTGGACTTAGACCGAGATCCGCACCACCTCGCTCCGCCGGGACTGGTGAGATGAGATCCTCGCCAGCGACCCCACAACCAGCGAGAAGTACCGCAAAGACGAAGCTAATGAAGATTACCGGCGACCTAGAGCGCATAGTTCACGGAACGGGGAAGGGGAGCTTTCGGCACGCGGACCCTGAAAGTCGAGCCCACCCCGACTTCGCTGTCCACGATGATGTCGCCCCCGTGCATCTCGACTATGTGCTTGCTGATCGCGAGCCCGAGACCACTGCCACCCGTAGCCCGTGAGCGGTCCTTGTGCACGCGGTAGAAACGTCCGAAGAGTTGAGGCAGGTCTTCCTTCGGTATTCCGAATCCAGTGTCCCGGATCGCGACGCTCACGTTTGCGGGATCCTCCGTTATAGCTACATTGACGCTCGCGCCGGGGTCCGAGTATTTGATGGCGTTGTCCAGAAGATTGAGGAAGACCTGGTACATTTTGCGTGAGTCGCAGACGCAAGTATGCTGCCCAATATCCTTGAAGTTCACTTCGATCCCGAACCTCTCGGCTTTCGACTCGATAGCTTCGACGGAACTCCGCACTACTTCGCCGATGTCGACTGGTCCCACCTCCAGCGAGTACTTCCAGGAATCCATCTGAGCTAGCGTCGACAGCTCCTCAACCATGCTGCGTATACGCTGCAACTCACCCTCCGCTAGTTGCAAAGCTCGTAGTTCCAGGGGGTCCAGCCTGTCCTGCGCCCGCCCGATAAGATCTACGGCGCTCTGTATGGTCGTTAGCGGCGTTCTCAATTCATGTGAAACGTCCGAAACGAAATCCGTGCGAGCCTTCTCCAGGGAACGATGCTCCGTTATGTCCCTGATCGCCAGAATCGTACCGGGACTCTCCAACGATAAACCGTTAGACGGAGAGGTGTCCGTTTCGCTCTCTTTGTTCATCTGAGCGGCGTAAGCCCAGAGGTTCCGGTCTTCGGCCTCGAATTCGCGCACGGCTACGCCGGTTTTGGCGGCTTCGCGAAGGCATTGAAGCACTGCGGGAGGGGTGCCGATCTCTTCCAGTGGTCTTCCGTAGTCAGCGGATCGTATGCCGAGCATTCGGGCGGCGGCGGGATTCGCCATCGTGATGCGTTCATTTAGGTCGGTGGCGACCACGGCTTCGGGGGAGGCTTCCAGGACGGCTTCGAGGCGGGATTTCTGCTCTTGGATCTCCCCCACGTAATGCTCTACTTCTTCGGCCATGTAGTTGAATGCTCGGGCGACTTCGCCTAGCTCGTCGTCGCGCTCGACCCGTACCGGCGCGTAGTCACCCGATGCGACCCGGATAGCGGCGTCACGAGTCTCGGAGAGTGGACGTGTGATCTGGCGGGTCAAGAGGAAGCTCCCGAGCGCGGCGAGCAACACACTGGCGAGAATCGCCCCGAGTATCCCGTACCGCAGATACGCGAGCGTCTGCTCCAGCCCTTCCTGGGGAGCGCTGTAGACCATCACGCCCCGAACGTTGCCGTCCGAACTAATAGGCCAAATCGCCACGTAGCGAGGCTCGTCGCCGGGGATCAAACGCCCCTTCAAATCCTCGGAACTTAGCCTGTCACTTACCTCCTCTTCATCCAGTCCGAAAGACTTGTAAGTCTTCGTGGGAGAGGCCGAATCACCGGAAGCGTCACGGGCGGCGAGTGGCTGGCCTTGGGGTCCGATGTATAGAACGGTGAGTCCTGTTGGCGCGGAGACCGACCGGACTAGCTCGTCGGCGTAGGTCTCCGCCGCTGGAAGGGTTCGGTCTTGAGGATTTCGTAGGCTTTCCAGAAAGGAGTTCGCACCGGCGTTCGCTGTTCGGGAGCGTTGCACGAGGAGGTCCGTCTCGCTTTCGAGTAGGCGTTCCTGAGCGAAAGAGTACAGCGTCACCCCGATAACGAGGCTGGTGATGGAGGATATACCAACCAGTGCCAGGAAGATCCGGGCGCGGAAAGACAGTGTCGTCAGCAGGTTGCGTCCGCCCTTGCCCCGGAGTCTATTCATCCCGATTTTCCACGAGCGACTTCACCGCTCTCTTTTCAGCCCGGTCGCGCGGCCCGGTATCCGACGCTTGGAACAGTCTGAACTACGTTCGGCTTGGATGGGTCGTCTTCGATCTTGCCTCGCAGCCGAGAGATGTGTACGTCTATATACCGACTCTCAAGATAGTGCGACCCCGTCGAGACAGCCTCGGAGATCTGAGCCCGCGAGAACGCCTGTCCCGGTCTCCGCAAAAGTAGGGCGAGTATCCGAAACTCGGTGGGGGTGAGATCCAACGGCTTACCATCCCGCTTGACGGTGTAGCCCGAGGGGTCCAACTCCAAACTCCCGAGCCGAACTGTACCGTCACCATCCTTGCCATCCTGCCGTCCAAAACGGCGCAAGATCGCCTTGATCCGAGCTAGCAACTCTTTTGTGTCGAATGGCTTGGTTATGTAGTCGTCCGCTCCAAGCTCCAGACCAACCACCTTATCCACGGATTGGTTTTTGGCGGTGAGCATGACTACGGGAACATCGCTCCGCTCCCGCATCTTCTTTAGCACCTCGAAGCCACTCATGTTCGGCATCATGATATCGAGCACTACGAGATCCAAGCTCTCATACCCCAATACGCGCAACGCCTCGGACCCATCCTTCGCTGTGACGACTCGATAACCCTCGGACATCAACACAATGGACGTTACCTCCAGCAACGCCGCATCGTCGTCCACCAATAAAATAGTCTCTTCCAACCCGCCCAAATCCTCCGTGACGTAACACCACTTGACTGCCCCGTATCCTACCTCATGCGCCCGACAAACGATTTTCGAAATGTGATCGCACAGACTTGCAGGTCACGCACTCACATTTTATACTAAGCGCGGTTTAGATAACTCGTATATTTTTGGAGGAAACTGCATGGGCAAGAGTATCGGCATAGACTTGGGAACCACGAACAGTTGCGTGGCGGTTCTTGAGGGTGGCGACCCGGTAGTAATAACCAACTCCGAGGGTGAGCGGACAACGCCATCTGTGGTCGCTTTCGACAAGAAGAGCGGCGAGCGGTTGGTTGGTCA
>JBGTDE010000366.1:0-3155 GCA_041748475.1 Rubrobacteraceae bacterium
TGGGCCAAGAGCCAGTGGTATTGGGCTTCCGTCTCCACGCCTTCGGCGACGACTCGCACGTCTAGGGCGTGTGCGAGATCCAGTATTTTGGCTGAAACCACTGCTAGGTACGGGTCGGTATCGACACCTTGCACGAGCTGCATATCTAGCTTTACGAAATCCGGGCGCAGTCGGGCGAGTCTTGTCAGGGAGCCGTACCCCGCCCCGAGGTCGTCCAGCGCTACCCGGAAACCTGCCTCCCGGTAGTGGCTGAGTATCTTCGCCAGTTGTTTCTCGTCGGTTGAGTCACTCTCGACCACCTCGAAGACGATGTTCTCCGGTTCGAGGGACGAGTTGTCGATGGCTTGCATCGTGCTCCTAAGGCAGTAGACGGGATCGTAGATGGAAGACGGATTGAAGTTGATGAACACGTTCCCCGACAGCTCGTGGAGATCCACCTCCTCTATAGCTTTGAGCCTCGCTGCTCGATCCAGATTGAACAATAACCCGGCATTGCGGGCGACCTCAAACATCCGCGCCGGTGGGATGCGAACACCATTCTCGTCGATGCCGCGTAGCAGACACTCGTAGGCAAACACGTTATTAGGAGCCGCGCCTTCTACGATGGGCTGGAAATGAACGCTGAGGCGTTCCTTCCGCAGCACGTCCAAAAGCCACTCCCCGCGTGCGGAAGCCACTAAAGTCCGAAGATCCTGTGTTTTGGGCAACTCCGCAAGACCCGGAGATACTCCTGCATCGGTCAAGAGAGCCCGACAATCCTCAAGCTCCCTCTCGCTCAGACCATCGTTCAGGACATCTCCGAGGTATCTGAGGCCATCCGATGCCACGCGCACGGAGAGGATTCCCTCCTGAGGATCCTCGAACTCCAGACCACTTGCGAGCAACAGACGTCGCAACGTGCCTCGCGTGTGGGCTAGCGGCGGCGCGATGTACAAAACGCCCTCTTCCGGTGGTGGTGCGGGTAACACTTCGCACCTGCTGCAACCACTCATCCAACAGACTCCCTCTCTAAACACATAACCATATTATCGACCCGAACGCCTCATCACTTTAACGACCGCTATCCTCAAAACATTCTCCCCCCGATAGTAACTTCTATATCCGGCGCGAGCAAGACCACTTCGCCTGAACCATCTGGTAAGCCAAGCACCAGCACCTCGCTCTTGAAACCCGCGATCCGCTTCGCCGGAAAGTTCACCACCGCCACGACTTGCTTCCCAATGAGCGTCTCTGGCTCGTAGTGAGCGGTCAGTTGGGCGCTGGTTTGACGAACTCCTAGCTCGTCGCCGAAGTCGACTTTTAGCTTGATCGCGGGTTTCCGAGCTTCCGGGAAGGGCTCGGCTTCCACAACCGCTCCGACCCGAATATCGACTTTCTCGAAATCATCCCAAGTTATCTCGGACAAACCGATTCCTCCTCAACTCAGCTTCCGTACCTCGAACAACTCCCGCACGACGTGCAGGTCCAAATGTCCCGGCAAAAACACATCCTTCGACCACTGCGCCGGACGACCCTCCGTAAGATACATGGTCTGAACCAGCGAGAGTGCGGCGGAGGGTTTTTCGAGTCCTAGTCTTTTCCCGGTCTCGTCTCCGGGATTTACTAGCACTGCTTCTATGGACATTTGCGAGAACCCAACGGAGACACCTCGCGAGACCAGGAGATCCAGTAGCATCGAGTCTGGTCGGTAATGCCGCCGCACTTCCTCAATGCCAACGATCTCCTCCGGGACTACGTCGACCATCCAGGCCGCCCGTTTTCCTGCCATAACCAGAACTCGCGAGACGCAGACTAGCGGACTACCGAGCGGGATCTCAAGTGCCTCGGCTTGATCCCGCCGAGCCTCGACCGACGCAATGGTCAAATCCTCACTGTCCAACTCCACGCCCAGCCTTGCGGCGTGAACGGTGTAAGTCTCCAACCTCTCCAAACCGGCGGCGAGCCGCGCTCCTCCGGGTGGACGAACCAAAAACGTCCCGCTCCCCTGACGACGCTCCAGCAAACCACGCTCCACAAGCCGCGCCAGCCCGGCCCTAACCGTAATCCTCGACACGCCCAGAGATTCGACCAACTCTACTTCCGGCGGGATGCGATCTCCAGACTTGTAGCGGCCCCGCAGCAGGAAATCCTCGATCCGCCGTTCGACCTGCAAGTAGAGTGGATCCCCATACTCCATCCCAGTTCTCCCGTCGTTCTTGCGGATCACGAACTCCTCTCCCAACATGCCCGACACAAAGGATATATATCTTTTGCGCAACCTGCGGAATCCTAGGCCACTTGTATAACAAATTGGTATTAACTATGATGTGATTGTATCCAGCGAGCCAATGCGGGGTGTGGGGCTCCGGGGTTAGGCTGGGAATTGCCGCGGTCGGCGCGGTTTTGTCTTTGAGAGAGAGGTTGCGGATGAGCGAGCCGGACGGAAGGCCGAAAGGGAACGCCGGGAGCGGGGATGTCGGCAGCGAGTACATGGAGCAGCGTCAGCTAAAACAGGGTGCTGCGGGATGGGTGCTCTTGGCGGGGCTCGGAGTTGCTTACGTTATCTCTGGGGATTTCGCGGGTTGGAACTTCGGGCTTGCCGAGGGTGGATGGGGTGGGTTGCTCATCGCAACGCTCCTTATGGCGACTATGTATACGGCGATGGTCTTTGGTCTGGCGGAGTTGTCTTCCACGATTCCGACGGCTGGCGGCGGGTATGGTTTTGCCCGGCGAGCTATGGGGCCGTTAGGCGGGTTCGCTACAGGGACGGCGATACTTATAGAGTATGCTATTGCGCCGGCGGCTATAGCCACATTCATCGGGGGGTATGTGAACGCCCTGATCGGTTTCGGTGGGCCAGCCGTTTACTTGCTCTTCTACATAATATTCGTTGGCATCCATATGTATGGTGTGGGCGAGGCGTTGAAGGTGATGTTTGGAATTACGGTCATCGCGGCGATCGCGCTGCTGGCGTTCGTGATCGGCATGATCCCGCTCTTTGATCCGGCGAACTTGGTCGACATCGAACCAACAAACGCGCTGGGAGCGAGTGCGTTCTTGCCGTTCGGCGTCTTCGGTATCTGGGCGGCGTTGCCGTACGGGATCTGGTTCTTCCTAGCTATCGAAGGCGTTCCGCTGGCCGCCGAGGAGGCCCGCGACCCGGCCCGCGCGATGCC
>JBGTDE010000367.1:0-2091 GCA_041748475.1 Rubrobacteraceae bacterium
GTGGCGGTTCATGTGCAGGATTGGGCCGACGATATGCGAGGGATGATCTCCGTCGAGCTGCGCGATCCACTCCCCGAGATCCGTCTCGACTATTTCGAGATCCAGGTCCGCGTAATCTTCTTCGAGCCTCCTGTTCAGCTCGATCTCCTCGGTCGCCATGCTCTTGGATTTGGTAATGACCTTGGACCCGCGCCGCCGGGCCAACTCCCCGATGTAGCGAACCACATCTTCGCCGTCCTCGGCGAAATGGACATGACCGCCGCGAGCTTCGACCGCTTCGGCCATCTGCTCCAGGTAGTAACCGAGGTTAGCCATCGTCTGCTGCTTGATGTGGTACGCCTGATCCCGTAGCTCCGGCGCTTCGGGGAGCATTTCTAGCTGCTTTTTGCGCCCGGTCAGGGTTTTGTTGGTGAACAGCGCGACCGAATCGTGTAAGTCGCGGTCCTTGACCGCTCTCGCCCCACGCTCGTTGAAGCCTTCGACTTTGCTAGCTATTCCTTCATGGCGGTGGTCCTCGGTATCGCGCTTTAGGGCGGGCTTTCTGGTCTCCATAAGTCAGCTCCCGTTCTCGTTGTCGAGTACTTGCGCCAGGTGCAGGATGCGGGTGTCGTGTCCCTTGCGCTTCAGTCGGCCCCCGAGATGCATCAGGCAGCTTGAGTCGCAGGAGATCAAAGTATCCGCCCCACTCTCTTCGAGCGCCTCCACCTTCTCATCGGCCATCGCGGTCGAAATGTCCGGCATCTTGACCGCGAAAGTCCCCCCGAATCCGCAACACAACTCCTCGTTCTTCCAGTCCCGCATGTCCAGACCTTCGACGTTCGCGAGCAACTCCAGCGGCTCGTTCAGGATACCTAGCTCCCGACGTTGATGACATCCGGTGTGGAAGACAGCCTTTCCAGGATGTTGGGCTCCGAGATCTTTTACGTCCATCACGTTGACCAGGAAATCCGAGAACTCGCGTATTTTGTGGCCGAGGGCTTCGGAGCGTTCGAGAAGTTCGGGCCGATCCTTGAAGATCATAGGGTAGTAGTGAGCCGCCATCGTGGCGCACGACCCGGACGGGCAGACGACGTAGTCGCAGGTCTCGTTCTCGAACACGTCGAGGAAGTGCTCGGCGACCGACCGAGTCTCCTGAAAGAAGCCGGAGTTGAAAGCTGGCTGACCGCAGCAAGTCTGGGCCGCCGGGTAGGTCACGTCGACACCGAGTCTTCGCAGGACGCGCACGACGCTTACGCCTACCTCGGGGTTTATCTGGTCGACGTAGCACGGGATAAACAGGGCCACCTTCATCGTTCACGACCTTTCCACCGTGGAACTCTCCGCCGCCAGTATAGCAACGCTCGGGGCGGCTGGCGTTGCTAGAATACTTGTGGGGCAGCTAACTTGGGGGTAGAGAATGCAGACAGAGAGGCCAATCCGCGAAGAGTTGGAGCGCGTGCTGCGCGAAGTACAGTTTCCGCGCCTAACGACCGTCGAACAACGCTTCGATACTCCACCTGCGATCTCAAACATCAGAGAGAGTGTTCGGGAGGCTCTGGACGCGGTGGAACTGCCTACAGGCTCGGTGGCTATCGGAGTTGGGAGCCGGGGTGTTGCACTTATCGGCGAGGTCGTCGCGGCGTTGGTCGAAGTGTTGAAAGAAGCTGGTGCGGAGCCTTTCGTGGTCCCGGCGATGGGGAGTCACGGAGCATCGACCGCCGAGGGACAGGCGGATGTGCTGGCTCATCTCGGGGTGAGCGAGACTTCGGTTGATTGTCCGGTGCGGGCTACGATGGAAACCGTGAAGATCGGGGCTACAGAGGCTGGTGTCGAGGTCTTTATGGATCGGAACGCCTGGGAGGCGGATTCGGTAGTTGTCGTCAATCGGGTCAAGCCGCACACAGCGTTTCGGGGGAGTGTGGAGAGCGGGCCGACGAAGATGCTCGCCATAGGGCTTGGCAAGCAACGCGGCGCTCATTCCATCCACAGTGCCGGATGGGACGCAATACATCGCACCATCCCGGATGCCGCCCGAGTCGCCGTGGAGTCCGGTAAGGTCGCATTTGGACTCGCAACCGTGGAGAACGCCGACGAAAAGCCGTGCAGGATAGT
>JBGTDE010000368.1:0-4822 GCA_041748475.1 Rubrobacteraceae bacterium
GGCGCGGAGGAGGCCGTCCTTCCCGACCCTCTTCCTGCGCGGTTGCTTACGCTCTTCGGTCACCTTCTCCCATCCCGTCTTCGCCTACCAGTTGTTTTCTAACATAGTTAGATTAATCCGTCAAGCTATACGTCGTGAGCACGGTTAGTAAAAAGGCAAGTTAAGGGTCAAGTCGTAAACGAGGACGAACTCGGCGAAGGCTTCCCTCTCGCCGGAGTAGGACCCGACATCACCGTCGGCGAAGACCAGGCGTGGCAAGACGCTCCCGACGCCGAGAACGACCACGGCGCAGGTGAGTACGAGCAGGCAGCCGTATAACCGCCTCATCGTTGCTCCGCCTCTTCCCCGCACGAGTCCACGGGCCGCATCCTAGACGGAACCGGTTACACGTAGGCAGCAGAGGTGTTAAAGATTGCGGAGGATCGGCGGGCTCGGATCGCGACTTCTCCGTGATCGTCCGCACGCCAAAGGGGCGCGGTTTTCGCCGCGCCCCTTTTACCCGAAATATGGTGCCTGAAGCTTACAGAACCGGCAGGAACTTTTCGAGCTCGTAGGGCGTCACCTGGATGCGGTAGTCCTCGAACTCCTCGCGCTTGAGCTGCAGGAGGCGGCTGTAGGTGTGCTCGCCGAGAGCCTTGTGGAGGAGCTCGGAGTTCTCGGCCTCCTTGATGGCCTCGCCGAGGTCGGCCGGGAGGGACTCGATGCCCATCTGCTCGCGCTCCTCGACGGAGAGGTTGTAGAGGTTGCGCTCCATCGGCTCGGGCAGCTCGTAGCCCTTCTCGATGCCTTCGAGGCCCGCGTGCAGGAGGGCGGCGAAGCAGAGGTAGATGTTGGCCGACGGGTCTGGGCAACGAAGCTCCATGCGCGTGGCCTTCTCCTCGCCCGGGTGGAAGCCCGGCACCCTGACAAGCGCCGAGCGGTTGCGGCGGCTCCACGCTATGTAGACCGGGGCCTCGTAGCCGGGGACCAGACGCTTGTAGGAGTTCACGTGCTGGGCGAAGATTATGGACAGTTCCCGCGCGTGGCGGAGCTGGCCGGCGATAAACGCCTTCGCCTCGTCGGAGAGGTAGTGCTCGCTGTTCGCGTCGAAGAACGAGTTCTTGCCGTTCGAGAAGAGGCTCTGGTGGGTGTGCATACCGGAGCCGTTCTGGTCCTTGAGCGGTTTGGGCATGAACGTCGCGTAGACGCCGTGGCGGGTGGCGACCTCTTTTACGACCGTCTTGTAGGTCATCACCTTGTCGGCCATCGTCATAGCCTCGTCGAACCTCAGGTCGATCTCATGCTGCGAGATGCCTACCTCGTGATGCGAGTACTCGACCCGGATGCCCAACTGCTGCAACGACTGGACGGTCTCGCGCCGGAGGGCGGTCGCCGCGTCCAGAGTTGTCAGGTCGAAGTAGCCGCCGTAGTCCAGTGGTTCGGTCCCGGCGGAATCTTTGAAGTAGAAGAACTCAAGCTCCGGGCCGACGTTGAACTTGTCGAAGCCCATCTCGTTCGCCCGTTCGAGCGCACGGCGCAAGATGTGCCGAGGGTCGCCGACGTAAGGGTCGCCGTCGGTGGTTTGAACGTCGCAGATCATACTCGCCGTCGGAGCATCCTGCGGGCTCCACGGGATCACCTTGAACGTCGAGGTGTCGGGCATGGCGATCATGTCGGACTCTTCGATGTCCTGGTAGCCCGTGATCGAAGACCCGTCGAAACCGGCTCCACCGTCGAGCGCGTCCTCTAGCTCCTCCGCCGTAATGGCGAAACTCTTGAGCGTCCCCAAGATGTCCGTAAACCACATCCGGATGAACTGCACGTTCTGATCCTTCACCTGCTTTAGTACATCGTCGCGGCTCATGTCAGCCAACGCTGCCTCCTTCTCTCTAGAAGAAACTGTCCGCTACAAAAGCGGAGAACTCAACAACATGAGCCATCATAGTGACACTCCTCAAACCTTTATACGGCCCGGTGTACAAGTCAGGCGCTCGCAATTCATGTGATTGTTGGCCCGATGTACAATGAGAGGGTGATGTCAGAGGTTGTGGTGCTGCTAGAGATCACCTTACATCATCGAAGGTGGATAGAGAAGAGCGAGTCGCGGTAGAATCCACATGGTGACTACCGAAGAAAAACTATTGCCGGTCTCCGAGCCGGTGAAATACAAGGGGGAGAGATGACAGAGAGGCCGGAAGACACATCCGGGGATCGTCGCAGAACAGGTCCACTGGCGGGCGATGATGAGGAAACCCGCGTGGAGACGCCGACAAATAACGATGAGCCGACGCGCCACATGCCATCCCAACAGCCCGCCGGGCGCACGGATGCCTCGAATTCTCCCGAAGAGGGCGGTGGAGAACGCGGCTCCCGCAGGAACCTTCGGCGTGCGAAACCCGCTAATGCGGACAGCAGTGACGATGCCGAGACTCGCATAGCTCCAGCACCGGCGGCTGCGTCTCAGGGGACTAGACAGGGTGTTAATTCTGGCGATACTCAGGAGAACGCTTATGCTCGTGGGTACTTTGAGGCCGCCGAGGAGCGCGAGGAGCGGCTACGGGATATTTACGGCGGCGTTGACTGGCTGGCGAGTTTCCTGGGCTTTATCTTTGTCGCGGTGGCCGGAGCCATCTTCGCCGGGATAGCCAGCCTAGTGCTCGTGCCGCTCGGTTTCTCATTGGACATAGTCGGGGTTGAGGGAGTTGCCGGTATCACGACGCTCGTTATTCTTGGAATCCTGGTCTTTTTCTCTTACCTCTTTGGTGGTTACGTCGCCGGACGCTTGTCCCGATTCGACGGTGGTCGCAATGGCGCGATGACCGTGGTGTGGGGGACCGTAGTCGGCGCTCTGGTGTTAGCTGTCTTCGGTATTCTGCCCGGTGCGCTGTTTCAGACGGTGCGGGATTTTCTGGCCGAGAACGTCACACCCGTGATCGTGGGCCTTCTGGATGCCGGGCTGATCGGTCTGGCGATAGTCGTTGGAGCCATCATCGTAGCCGTACTCGGGGGCATCGCTGGTGGTCGCCTAGGAAGCCGCTTCCACACTGAGATCGACCGTACCACCTGAGATCCCTAACTACAGATTGTGTTTGTCTTCTCGTCGCCGATCTAAGAAGCCCCGGATAATCCGACCGTGAGCAAGCATGTACTATTCACATCAGGGATTCTACGCATCGGGTCCAAGGAGCGCGGTTTCTCCTACCGTTATCCGGACTCCGGTGAAACTGTGCGCGAGGGGCGGGTTCTAGAACGCATCGCCGCGCTGAAGATACCGCCCGCCTGGCGCGACGCCCGCATAGCTCGGGGACCGTCCGCGAAGGTCCAGGCCGTCGGCTACGACTCCGCCGGACGCTTGCAGTATCTCTACAGCGCGAAGTATCGGGAGCGAAAAGAGCGGGAGAAGTACGAGCGTGTCCTGCGCTTCGCCGACGCGCTGCCGTTGATGCGGAAGACTACCAGCGAGCACATGCGGCACAAGAAGCTCGACCGGGAGAGAGTCCTCGCGACGATGACCCGTTTGATGAACGCGGCGTACTTTCGGGTGGGCGACGAGCGTTACGCTCGACAGAACAAGACCTACGGGATAGCCACTTTGCGGCGGAAGCATCTAACGGTGGATGGTGACACCATGACCTTCGAGTACCAGGGGAAGTGGGGGCAGGCCCAGCGCAAGGTGGTCACGGATCCGCTGCTGCGTGAAGTGGTCGAGGAGTGTGCCGCGTTGCCAGGGTATGAGATCTTCAAGTACTTTGACGACAGTGGCGACGTGCGGGATGTCAAGAGTCGCGACCTGAACGAATACATAAAAGAGGTCATGGGAGCGGAGTTCACACCAAAAGACTTTCGCACTTGGGCCGGAACCCTGATCGCCGCCCTCAAACTAGCCGAATACGGTCCCGTCACCGAAGGCAAGGATACCGGAAAGAATGTGCTGCGGGCCGTCGATGCGGTCGCCGAGCGACTCGGTAACACCCGCGACATAGCCCGATCCTCGTACATAAGTCCGAGGGTTCTGGATCATTACGGCGAGGGTTACGTGGTAGCCTACAATGGAGGTCATATCGAAGAGGTCATCGCCGCCGAACAGGGCGACCTTACGGAAGGCGAGAAGGCACTCCTCGAATTGCTCAAGAGGAAGCTCCGCCGCGAGATCGAAAATTCTCACGAAGCCGCGTAGCCGAACACGAACCAGGAGGAACCTCCATGAAGAAAGCTATCGCCCTAAAGCTGCTGAAAAGCCCGACCGCTCGCAAAACGGTAGTCAAAGCACTCAAGAACAAGAAGGTCCGTGACGTCTTGACCAAGCAGGTCAAGCGCCGCGTTCTCGGCAAATAACCCCGCTTCTCGACGAGATCTCCTAGCCCGAAGCAAGCGCCGGAAGCGGCTCTTCGAACATTTGCGGAGTCGCGCCGGAATCTAGAACCTCGCGGGCGCGGGCCACATGATCCTCGAGCTTCGATCCCATACTCTCGTCGCCTATCAACAAGCGTAGGGCGGCGTTGTATAGGACAAAGGCTCGTGCCTCTTCGCTCCCTGAGTTCTCGAAAATCGCTCTAAGACCTTCGCACTCAGCGTCCGGCCCGTGCCAGGGGATGCTCGCACGCGTAGCTCTGGGCTCCTGGATATCGGAGTCCTCGAAGTCAATACTGCCTGAGTCTAGTTTCGAGCCTCTACGAAAGCTCGTGTTCGATCCGCGATGTCTCGTGTGACTTCCTCCACGGAGCCGGTGTCTCTGTAGACTTCGAGTTGACGCTCGGACTCGGTTGACTCTTGGAGCAATTTCTCCACGCCGGAGAGATCCCGCTCCGTGGACTGCGCTACGCGTTCCAGGAGAGTGCTCAAA
>JBGTDE010000369.1:0-3321 GCA_041748475.1 Rubrobacteraceae bacterium
CCGAGCTTCGAAAAGAGCCTCGTCAGCGTAGATGTTCCCGACACCCGCGACGACACTCTGGTCCAGGACCAGCGGCTTTATTTGAGCCCTCCTCGAAGATAACTTTCCACGCAGATACTCTACACTAAACTCCTTGCTCAAAGGCTCCGGCCCAAGCGTCCCCGACCACGTCCCGAACTCCTCCGCACTCAAGATACGAGCCCGCGTGAAACCCGTCTCGTCGCGCAAATACAGTTGCTGTTCGTCATCCAGATGCATGACCAACATGAGCGAAGCCGTTGGCATTTCGACCGGCGGGACCAAGAGTAGCTGACCCCCGATCTTGAGTTGCACCACGACCGAATCTCCCGAATCCGAATGCAGGACAAGATTCTTGCCCCGCCGCCGCACATCAACAATGCGACATCCCCGCAGCCTGCCCGCAAACTCCGCAGGCGACCCGTTCTCCACAAACGAATCGTCCAGGACTTCGGCATGTTCTATTGTTGCTCCGACTACGAGTTCGCGCAGGCCTTCTTTTATGGTCTCGACTTCGGGAAGTTCGGGCATCTAGCGCGGGGCGGCTCCGGCACGAACAACAGCCCCGGCTAGTGGCGCTGGCTCCCCGTAGACTTCTCGGTACAACCCGTCGAGCATAACGGAGCGGGCATCCAGTGATCGCATCGCGCCCTCTCGCACCTTCTGCTGTCCTTCTTTGTCTTCGGCGTATGGGGCGATGGCGTCCATCATGATGCGAGCGTGGGTCACGTCCATTGTGACGTGGCTGGTGAAGATCTCCAACGCTTCTTCCGAAAGACCGGCGGACTTCTTCAAACCCTCCGCGAGCCGAACGTAGATCGGGGGCACCGGCCACTCGCTCGCCGGTCCCAACGCCCCGAGCCCCAACCGGAAGTCCGGGTGGCCCGATAACTCGCGATGCGCCGTTATGTAAAGCTGTATCTCCGGGAGCGTCGACGGTTCTTCCCACTCTTCTTCCGTGACGCCGAGCGCCGTAAGGAAACGCCGGTACAGCGCGGGATGTGTCTCTTCTGGGTTGAGGTGACCGTACTCGTCCATGAGGACTTCGGCCAGGGCTAGTTGCAGAGATTCGTCGTGTCCGCAGTTCGAGATCAAAGCCGCCAAATACAACCGACTCACACGCACGTGCCGATAGTACTGAACCGCGAACTTCCTGACTCCCTCAGCGTCCGCGTCCCCATCTCCAAACCGCTCCAAAAACGGATGCGTCAACGCCGGATGCCCGATCACCTCACGCTTTAGCCGTCCGAGAAACTCGCCTGTATCCAACCGTGACCTCCTTCTGAATACGCTATTTTAGCACTCCAGACTTCCCGCCCGGTAAGAGCCGCAGTTTTAGTGCGAGTGTACGGGTAGCCCGTCGTGGCTGTGAGCGTCCCCGTGATGGTGAGCTTCACCGGCTTTCTGAAGGGGGTCGACGTGAACCACGGCCATCTCCAGGTACCCGAGGCTGTGCGAGAGCCGGTGGTTGACCTCGGCGGCGATCTCATGCCCCTCTGCCACCGAGAGGTCCGTCGCGACCGCTACGTTGACCTCCGCCCGAAGCCGGTGTCCCAGCCATCGCGCTCTAACCTCGGCCACCTCTTCCACCCCGGAGACATGCCCGGCGGCGTGACGAATCTCCTCGATCACTCCAGGCTCCACCCCATCCAGAAGCCGCGTGAAGATCGTCTTGCCAGACTGCCAAACGATGACCAATATCGCCGCCGTGATGAGCAGACCTATAATCGGGTCCGCCAACGGATAACCAAGCCAAACCCCGGCGGCCCCGCCCAACACGGCCAAGCTCGTCCACCCGTCCGTCCGAGCATGATACCCATCCGCGACGAGCGCCGCGCTTCCGATTCGCCGCCCGACCCGGATGCGGAAAACAGCCACCAACTCATTCCCAACGAACCCCACGATGGAGGCTAAGGCGAGCAGGCCCAGAAACTCGACGGGTTGCGGCTCTAGGATTCTGCCAATCGCCTGATAACCCGCCACGACCGCGCTGAACAGGATGATCCCAACGACCAACACCCCGGCAACGTCCTCGGTCCTGCCATACCCGAAAGGAAACCGCCGCGTGGCGGGCAACCGCGAGAGCGCGAACGCGATACCGAGCGGCACGGCCGTCGCGGCGTCCCCGAAATTGTGGATCGTATCCGACAATAACGCCACGCTCCCCGAGATAAACACCACGATAAGCTGCAAGACCCCCGTAACCATGAGCCCGACGAACGACCACTTGACCGCCCATAACCCCTCGTCGGACGACGCTATCGAAGGGTCCACCGACCCATGCGCGTGCGAATGCTCCTCATGATGATGCCCGACCGAACGCTCTCTATCTCCTTGCTTACTCATAAGACCGCTATTCTACCGCGCAATCCGCATCTCTCAATCCGCCGAACATGCATCGCTAAAGATCACCGAAGGATTACCGAGACCTCCAATTTTCCAGCGTTTCTGCCTGTTCTCACTAGTTTCAGTGAGATATAATAGAGGCATGATAGAGAAGGAGACTAACATGAGGCAGGATTGGTTGAGTGTCCCGAGGCGGCGGGAGGAGGAGAGGTTGGATCCGCACGTGTATGCACGAGGGATCAACGGCTTGACGGTGGAGGAGGCCGTTAGTCGAGCGGTTCCGAGGGTGATGGGGATTTTGGGTAGAAGCGGCGAGCGGTATTCGGCATTCGAGGAGCGGTTGGTTTGGCGGACGGTGCGGGCTTGTTTAGTTTCGCAGGTGAGTCGAGCTAACTTGTATAGGATCGCAGGTATCCTGGTCGCGGATCGGCGGGATGAAGGAGCGCATCTTGGAGCTTCGCTCGCGCTGGCTTATGTGGCGGCTCTGCGGGAGGCTTTCCTGCCGGATCTCACCGTAGGAGAAGAGGTCGAGACACCGTTTGGAGTCGGGGAAGTCCGGTACGTCTCAGGGGATGGTGGCAACGTGGCCGTGCGGCTTGAGGCGGACGGGCGGGATGTGTGGTTGCCGGTCGCGGTGGTCTTGCGGCCCGAGGTGGAGTATCAGCAGGCATCATGATGACGGTGGTATGTTGCCGGGTCGCGGGCTGCGGGTAGACTAGAGTGGATGTAGAGTCTAGGAAAGGCGTTGAATGGCGGAGCCGGTGGCGCGTGTGATCTGCAACCCCTCGTCGGGCGATGGCTCCTACGAGCCGGATACGTTGCGCCGGGAGTTAAGAGATTACGAGCTTGATTGGGTGCAGACGGAAGGCCCGGAAGACGCTGTGCGAGCCGCAGAGGAATGGGAAGAGGGTCTACTCGTAGTCGCTGGAGGCGACGGCACGGTCAACGACGTAGTAA
>JBGTDE010000370.1:0-7405 GCA_041748475.1 Rubrobacteraceae bacterium
CGAAGAGATGGAGAATACCGGCACGATCACCGGTCGAGCCACGGACAATAGTACGGGGGAGCCGGTCTCTGAAATATACATTGTGGTTGGCTGGCGGAATATGCAGCTAGCGGCTATCACAGATGAAGACGGACGCTACACCGTAGAGAACGTTCCAGCCGGAGAGCCCGCGCCTGTCTTCGGTTTTCACGAAGGTCAGTACCTCTACCGCAACAGCTACTACCACGACGATATAGACATCCTGCTAAAGCCTGGAGAGACTTTCACCTACGACTTCACGGTCAGGGGGCACGACAATCCGGCGGGACAGCCAACGGTGAGCGACGCCTCAATCTCCTCCAAAACCGTCGCGGCTGGCGAGAAGGTTACTTTCGGCCTGACCGCTAAAGGCGGCGAAGGCGGCCTCTCGCCAGAGGTCATCGCTTCGAGCCCGAAACTCGGACAGATGGTGCTCCTGAAATCCGAGGGCGGAGACCGCTTCCGCGAAGAGTTCACCGTCCCCCCCGATACGCCGCCTGGAGAGTATACGTTCGCATTTTTCGCTGCCAGCAAAAAGTGCTACGACCCCAAGACCTTCCCAGAGCTTACTCTGCGAGTCACGTAAATATGAGTTCGCGTTTACCCATGCCGGGCGGTCTGTTTCCGATTGAGTAATAAGGAGGTAGGGATGAATACGCAGCCTCCAACCTCCGACTTGGCGTCGATCAAGGACCGCCAGCAATTAGCTTGGGCTTCGGGAGATTACTCTGTGTTTGGCGCGGCGTTGCTCATCATGAGCGAGCAACTCTGCGAGGCTGTGGATGTTCGCCCCGGCCAGAAGGTTCTCGACGTAGCGACCGGCAGCGGTAACACGGCGCTGGCATCCGCTCGACGCTTCGGAGATACGACCGGAATCGACTACGTCCCTGCTCTACTGGAACGGGGGCGGGAGAGGGCCGCCGCCGAACGTCTGGAAATCACCTTCCGAGAGGGCGACGCCGAGAATATCCCTTTCCCGGATGCTTACTTCGACGTCGTGCTCTCGACCGTTGGGGTGATGTTCGCGCCGGATCAGGAGAAGGCGGCTGGTGAGTTGCTCCGGGTCTGCCGCCCGGGGGGCAGTATCGGCCTGGCTAACTGGACGCCGGACGGATTCGCTGGGGAGCTTGGAAGCCTCTTTGGTAGTTACCTGCCGGCGTCTCCCGGCCTGAAGCCGCCCACACTCTGGGGCACCGAAGAGCGGCTACGGGAACTCCTAGGCGATGGTGTTAGAGATCTGCGGATCAAACAGCGGAGCTTCGTATTCAGATATCGCTCGGTCCAGCACTACCTGGAGGTTCTGCAGACTCAGCTCGGTCCCACCCGAGAGACTCTCAAGAGGCTCGAACCAGCGAGCCAGGAGGCGTTGATCGGTGATGTCGTGAACCTCGTGGGTCTCTTCAACCGCTCGGGCGACGACACGATGCTGTTGCCGAGCGACTACCTGGAGGTGGTAGTGACCCGGTGCTGAGCGTATGGGTGTAGTCCAGTTCGGTTTCGCCCGTATCGCTACCTGGGCGGGACAGGGGATGATCCAGAGACTCGACCAAAACGTTAATAAACTAGCAAGGTTTGGCGCCACAATTTAGGTTGTATATGTTGTAGCTTGTAAGATGATGGATAGGAGACGAATGAGAACACCCGTCGCTGTTGGCGTTGGTCTGACCAATGAATGTAACCTCGCGTGTCCGCACTGTTATCGGCCCACGCTCACACAGCAGCGCCTCTCTTTGCCGCAGGTCGAGACCATCCTGAACAACCTGGAGGTAGGCTCGATCAACCTGGGTGTAGGAGAGAACGGTGTTCATCCCGAATATCGGGAGATGCTGGAGCTCTTTCGCGACAGAAAGGTAAAAACCGCGATCACCTCCAACGGCTTCAGCCTAGCTATGCTCACGGATGAAGAACTAGCAGGTTTTCACTCCGTCGAACTCTCCTTCGATTTTCCTACCAAAGAGGAGATGGACGAGTTCCGGGGCGAGGGAGCTTGGGAGCTGGCGATAGAGTCTCTGGAGCGATGCCAACGCCTCGGCATTCCTACCTCCGTTGCCGCAGTGTTGATGAATACCAACTACGACCGAATCGGGGATGTAGCGCGGTTCGCTTTCGGGCTCGGCTCAGATCTGCGGGTCAACGTCTACCAGCCCGTTGCGGGCGAGGAGTTTACGCTCTCCTACGATCAATTCTGGGAGGGGTTCGCAAACTTGTTCGCCGCCGGGCCAATGGTCGTGTGCAGTGAACCGCTGGTCAACGCGATCATGGGCCTTGAGACCACCAGGGGCAACCCGTGTGGACAGAAGAGCATCCGGGCGCTGCCCGCCGGTACTATATCCCCCTGCCCTTACTGGCCGGCGGCGGCCGGTACGATCCAGCACCTCGCCGACCCGGAGAAGAACGTCTGGCAACAGCGCGAGTTCAAGAAATCCCGGCAAGTGCCGAAAGCATGCGAGCCGTGCCGATTCGTCGAGAGTTGCGCCGGGGGCTGCGCGAGCCGCCGGGCGCTGCGCGACAAGTTGGACGAGCCGGACGAATACTGCCCGGTGATGCGGGGCGGAGAAGAAGAAGTAAGGCGCATTCAGGAGATGCTCCGGTACACCCTGAGCAACCCAGAGGATGTTCCGAAGGCGGGCAACGCCTGTACGACCGTTATCAAGGCCGCCGAGCGTCCTTCGGCATGACCCTCACTGGCCACCACACGGGAGACAATGCTGGTTCCGGGCAACGTCCCGGCCCTCGCATCGCCGCCGTGATTCCCGCCCTCGACGAGGCACTTTCCATAGAGCGGGTGGTCGAAGGTCTACGCGGGCAAGCACTCCTAGTCTCAGGCGAGATCATCGTCGTGGACAACGGATCGACTGACGGGACCGCGGAGATCGCAAGCGCGGCTGGAGCGAGGGTCGTATCCGAGGAGCGGCGCGGCTACGGGTACGCTTGCCTCGCCGGGGTTCTGGCGGCTCAGGACGCCGAGGTGATCGTTCTTCTCGACGGAGACGCCGCCGATGAACCGGACGACCTGCCACGGGTACTGGGACCGCTTCTCGATGGAGAGGCGGATCTAGTCGTGGGGTCTCGTACCCTAGGATCACGGGCGCGAGGTTCGATGACCTGGCAGCAGATCTTCGGCAACCATCTGGCCGCCTTCTTGATGCGTGTTTTCTACGGTGTCCGAGTGAGCGACGTGGGGCCATTCCGGGCGATCCGCCGGGAGCATTTGATGGCGCTCGACATGCAGGAGATGACCTACGGCTGGCCGTCAGAGATGATCGTGAAGTCCGCAAGATCCGGCTACCGGTACCGCGAGGTGCCAGTACGGTATCACCGGCGCCTCGGTGTCTCGAAGGTCGGCGATACGCTGCTGGGTAGCCTCAAGGTCGGCTGGTACATCATCTCGACGATACTTCGCTACTCACGCTGGAAGCCGCGCAAGACAGCCAGATCGAGGGTGATCCGGTGAAGGACGCGTTGTACGTGATCGCCCGTGCACCCAGGGCTGGTTTCGCGAAAACGCGGCTCGGTCGTACCCTCGGCCACGAAGGGGCGGTCTCGCTCTACCGGGCTTTTCTGCGGGATCTCTCCATGCGTTTCTCCGAATCTCCCTTCCCGCCCGGCTGGTACGTTACGCCGCCCGACGCGTGGCCGGAGATCGCCACCCTCGTTGGCGAATCAGAGCGGGTCATCCTCCAGGGAGATGGCGACCTAACCGAGCGTCAGAGAGAGCTGTTCCGGGGGGCTCGGAGTCGCGGAGAGGAGCGGGTCGTCCTGATCGCCTCGGACTCACCGCATCTCGGCGTCGAAGTCGTGGAGGAGGCTTTCCGCAGGCTCGACAACAACGATCTCGTGTTCGGGCCGACCTTCGACGGAGGCTACTATCTGATCGGGATGCGCGGTTACCACGACGTTCTGGATGGCGTGCCGATGAGCGTGGGTACGGAGCTGGAGCGCATCACGGCTCGTGCCCGGCTCGCCGGTTTGTCGGTGAGTCTGCTCGAATCCACCTTCGACATCGACATCGTCGAAGACCTCCAGCACTTGCGCCCCCTGGCCTTAGAACGCTCGGATCTTCAGGCGACGCGGGACGCCCTCGAATCGCTCGGGCTTATCGAACAAACCTCAACGTCGGTCGGTGGGGAGCGCAGTTGAGCCTTTCTAGTGTCGGAGGGCGGTGGCGTCTGGTTGAGGAATAAGGAGCTTGGACCAGCGTTCGAGCTGGCACAGAGATCCGGTCGTAACATCCTGACGAGAGGAGCATTGAGGTGGCTGATACAAATTCCGTAGAAAGGCAGGAACCGAGGGAGGGCATTTACGCATCATCGCGTCTGGAACGGAGCCTCATCGTGTTCACGATCGCTGTGGCGAGCATCGGGCTAGGGTATCTCTTCTTTACGCAACTCTGGTGGAAGCTGCCGCCGGACTTCGGTTGCCGGGAGGACTTTACGCGTGGCGGTTTGTGCATCTTTATCGAGCGCTCGGCTGCTGAGGCGGACGCGGGAGATAAACTGCTGAAAGCCAACATCATAGAGTCGAGGTCCGGTCCCGAGTTGAGCGTTCCGATAGGTTGGGCGACGCAGTTGAACGCGACATTCATCGAGACCATCGTACAGCCCAACATCCGCTGGTTCGGGTATGTGATCTGGGGTACCGAGGCGTTTATTTTTCTGAGTATGTGTCTGGGTTTCTTCAGTCGTCTGGGCGCTTTAGTAGCCGTCGGGATGGGAACGCAGTTGATGATCGGGCTGGCCCACACCTCGGAGGAGTGGGAGTGGAGTTACATACTTCTCGTCTTGCTCGCGGTCGCCATGTTCGGGATCGCACCGGGTCGCTACTTCGGGCTGGACCGACTGCTGCGTCCCCGATTCAAAGCTATGCGCGAACGCGGCAGCCTCGTCGGCCGATTTCTGTTGTTGCTGACGTGAGTCGTAAGTGACCATGGAGATAACTTGCCGCTTCGTGCGGAAGAGGAGGTCGTGTTGGCACCGGAAACAATAGCTTTGTTGGTACTGCTAGGTGGGGTGGTCGCGGCGGTCGTATTTACCATCGTCATCGTCGTTACCGTCAAACCCTCCAACGCCGAGCGAGAAGAGACCGGGCAGGAACGAGAGGGTGGGAGCAGCCAACGCACGTAAGACCCCGAAAGTGCCCTGAAACCACCACATACACCGGGTCGGCGTACCTACGCTCCCGGGAGGCTGGGATGCCGTGAACAAGTACGTGCGGCGCGCGGTGATCGGGCTGCTCGCAGGGGGGGCGAGCGGCATGATCCTCGCGGTGACTTTGAATGGCGCGGTGTTGGGATTGCTGTTGGGAACCCTGGCGGGCATCGGCTATGCTCTTGCCTTTCATCCGGCGCCGCGGGCGTACGTGGACAGCGGCATGGCCGCCGCGGCGCTGGGCGTGCCGCTGTGGACGGTGGTCAGCGTGATCTCGCTGCCGCTGCTGGCCGGCCGGGGGCCGCAGTGGACGGCCGAGGGGATGATGGCGCTGTTCCCGGGGTTAGTGGGCTGGGTCCTGTACGGTGCGGCCCTTGGGCTCCTGGCTCAGGCGTTGGGGGATCTGGCCCTCTGGTGGCTTGGTCCGGAGCATACGCCATCTCCACCCGAGCGCGACATCAAGACGCGTATCGTGATTCTCGGCGGCGGTTTCGCAGGCGTGGCGACCGCCGAGCGCCTGGAGAGAGAGTTCGGCCCCGACCCTTCGGTAGAGTTCACGCTGGTAAGCGACACCAACGCGCTGTTGTTCACGCCGATGCTGGCTGAGGTGGCTACCAGCAGCCTGGAGCCCACGCACATAAGCAGCCCGCTGCGCACGAGCCTGCGCCGCACCGACGTCGTGCGCGGAGGCGTTGACAGGATCGACCTGGAACGTCGCCGGGTGCTATTGGAGCCGGACGGTGGCTCGTCCCAAGACGACGAGATCGAGTACGACCACCTCGTGCTGGCGCTTGGGGCCGTCTCCAACTACCTTGGGATGGACAACCTTCGAGAGAACGCCCTGGATTTCAAGACGCTCTCAGACGCGATCCACATTCGCAACCAGGCGATCGACGTGTTCGAGCGTGCCGACCGTGAGCCGAACCCGGAGATCCGCCGTCCGCTCCTGACCTTCGTGGTGGCTGGCGGTGGCTTCGCGGGCGCGGAGCTGGCCGGCGGGCTGAACGACTTCGCGCGCGGCATGCTGGCCTACTACCCGAACATCCCGCCCGAGGAACTGAGGATCATCGTGATCCACTCGCGGGACCGCATCCTCCCGGAGTTGAGCGAGCCACTCGCTGACTACGCCCTCGAGCACATGAAGGAGCGGGGCGTGACATTCGAACTCAACACACGCGTCGCGGACGCGCAACGGGGCGTGGTCATACTTGACTCGGGCGAGGAGATCCGCACCGAGACGCTGGTCTGGACGGCGGGGACAATGCCGAATCCGTTGCTCGGGGACCTGCCGGTCGAACACGACAAACGCGGCGCGGTGCCGGTCGATGAGAACCTTGCCGTCTCCGGCCACGCAGGTCTGTGGGCCGTGGGCGACTGTGCCGCCGTAACGGATGCCAAGACCGGCGATCCCTGCCCTCCCACGGCCCAATTCGCGCTGCGCGAAGCCTACACGCTGGCCCACAACATACATGCCAGCGTGCGCGGACGGCCCCTCAAGGCCTTCCACTTCAGCGGGCTGGGGACGCTGTGCGTAGTGGGCCACCACACCGCTTGCGCGGAGATCAAGGGCGTACGCTTCTCCGGGCTTTTGGCCTGGATGTTGTGGCGGGCCATCTATCTGTCCAAGTTGCCTGGATTGGAGCGCAAGGTGCGCGTGTTCGTCGATTGGAACATCGAGTTGTTCTTCCCCCGCGACATCGTGCAGACGATCGATGTCGACTAGAGTGATGAGTTCCCCGCACGCCACCGGTATGATCGCCGGCCTCGCCGCCGGATGCCTGGGTGGAGCGGTGATCTGGGCCATAGGGCTTGCCTCGTTCGTGGGGGGCGTTGCGCTCGGCGGGCTGTACGGCCTGCTCTTTGCGCTGCTGGCCGCGCGGCGGGCGGTTAGCCCTGGCGCCGGGCTGCTCTGGGGCCTGGGCTACGCGTTTCTGCTGTGGTTGGCAGCTCCCGCGGGCCTGTTCCCGCTGTTAGGTGGCGGAACCTCGGCGATGGGCATGCTCGACACCGCCCGCGCCCACTTTTCAGAGCTCGTCGCCTATCTGATGTGCTTCGGCCTGCCGCTTGGTGTGACGCTTGGGACATTGGGTGGCCTGCGACCGCCACCGGGTCAGGCCCGCTTCAGCCTGCCGCGGGCGCTTCTAGTCGGCGGAGTGGCAGGCATCGTGGGCGGCTGGGCCTTCGGCAAGTGGATGGCGCAGGTCGATTTCTTCCCGCTCATCGCCGGTCTGGTCGACTCG
>JBGTDE010000371.1:0-3253 GCA_041748475.1 Rubrobacteraceae bacterium
GCCGAGAGCCGCGAGACACGAGATGGACTGAAAGAGACGCTTGGGGCCGAGGTCAGCGTTCAGAACATAAGCCCGACGTTTGGTGGGCAGGTCAGGAATCAGGCGTTGCAGGCTGTTGCGGCGGCCCTGATCGTCATAGTCGTATTTATCAGCATCCGGTTCGAGTTCGCGTTCGCTATCTCCGCGATGGTCGCCGTTATCCACGACATCCTCATTACGATTGGTTTCTATGCGATTTGGGGACGAGAGGTCAACCTCGTTACG
The DNA here is from genome assembly GCA_041748475.1 of Rubrobacteraceae bacterium. Taxonomy (GTDB): domain Bacteria; phylum Actinomycetota; class Rubrobacteria; order Rubrobacterales; family Rubrobacteraceae; genus JACDDK01. Next base: position 265 of record JBGTDE010000371.1, read on the forward strand.
GTGGTCGCAGTGTTGACGGTGCTCGGGTATTCGTTGTACGACACCATTATCATCTTTGACCGTATCCGGGAGAACACGCCATCGGTCGGCTACAACAAGCGGCGGTTCGAAGAGATGATCAACGTTTCCATCAGCCAGGTCGTGCGACGCTCCATCTACACTTCCATCTCGACCTTGATCCCGATAACGGCGCTCTTGATCTTTGGTGAGTCGACCCTGAGCGACTTCGCCTTTGCCTTGCTAGTCGGCATCCTTGCTGGTACTTACAGCTCCATCTTTATCGCCGCTCCAACCCTCGCCCTGTACAAGTCCTGGCGAGCCGAAGCCGAGAAAGGGAAATCCGCCGCACAAAGCGGTGCTTGATCCAACGATCTCACCTCGCGCTTTTCTTATTCAAGCGCTCGTCGCGGATGAGGTGAGTGGCGTTAGGAGGCGAGCATCCGCGCGAACTCCTTGCGCGACAGGCTCACGAGGTCGTGCGGACCTTCAAGGCCTAATTCGGGGATCGGGTCCAGAGCGATGCGCCGGGCATCCAAGCGGAGGTCGGTGAAAACAGAGTCGAGTTCCGCGATGTTGTTCTTGATGGCGGTCCAACTGTCCCTCAAACCAGAGAATTGCAGGAACAGCAAAGCCTCCTCCTCGAAACTAAAGATCGGCAGCGTCGCCTCGTCGCCCCGAGACCCAAGCATGAGAATCTCTCGCCGGTCGCCTGCGTCGCACACTATCAACCACGAAGTCTCGAACCTCTTTCGACGCTGTACTCTCTCTTCGATCATCTGCCGATCTCCTTTCCGAGTTTTCGGAATCTCCCCCGGACGTTTCCCGCCGATGGATGATATTACGATACAGTGGGCTGCGGCATGGAGAAACCCGCAGCGGCATACGCGGGGGATAATTGGTCCGATAGGTGCAGGAAAGCGCGGTGTGGACTCGTCCGCATGAGACGCAAGCGAACGTCCACGGGGCTCCGGGGAGGGTCCGAGTGATTCGCGTCGGACTGTCACCGGCTGGAGAAATTTTTGCTGAACCTGTCGTCGACTGGCGGATAGCTGGCTAAACGCTAAAATGATATCAAGGGTTAGCATTTTCGAGAGGGAGAGAGTCGCTTGCCAGCAGATCCCATAACCGTGCTTCTGGCCGACGACCACACCATGTTCCGCGAGGGGCTGGCTGGTCTGTTGGCTTCCTATGGGGGCATGGAGATCGTCGGGAGCGTCGTCAACGACGAGGAGGCCGTGACCTTAGCCGAGGAAAAGAAGCCCGACGTGGTCATCATGCAAGTGCAGATCCCTTTCGACAAAGCCAAAAGCACACTAACAAGGATGCGGGCCGTCTCGCCGCCGCCCAAGGTCGTCATAGTCACGATGTTCGAGAATCCTCGCTACCTGCGCGAACTCATGCAACTCGGGGCGAGTGCCTTCCTGATAAAAAGCGCCTCGACCCAGCATCTTATCGGCGCGATCCGGGCGGCGGTCTTCGATCCGAAGGGCCAGAACGTGGTGGTGGGCATGCCCACCGAGATGCTCGAAGAGGTAAGGAGAGGGACCGGAGGCGTGCTCTCCGCTCGGGAGCTTGAAATACTTCTGCTGGCCGCCCGCGGCCTGTCCAACCGCCAGATAAGCGAGAGATTGTACATCGCCGATGCCACGGTTCGGCGGCACCTCGCCAACACCTACTCCAAGATGGACGTGTCCTCGCGTGGAGAGGCCACGAGACAAGCGTTGTTGAAGGATTGGATCACGATACACGACGTTACGGCGGACTTCGACGAGGAGGCCGACGTACACGGAGTCTAACCGCCGTTACCTGACGGGTTCCTCAGCGGTCACGAGCTTATCCACCCGGTCGAGTTCCACGAGCAGTTCATCCACGCTCACGTCGTGGATCTTGGAGACGTTTCCGTCCACGCTGATCCTCGCGTTGAGGTGGTCGTCGATTATGATTCCGACCCAAAGAATGACGCCGTCCGGCGCTTCTATCTCTATTCCGTCATCGTCCCGGACAAGCGCGTGCGGCTTGAAGCGTTCGGCCTCGGAGTTCATTAACTCGGGATCGGCGATCATCACCTCGAACTTCGGGTTGTGACTGAGGATCGCCAGTGCCAGAGACTCTCTGTACATTAACGGCGTGTTGGCTATCAAGATTCGCATTCCGTACTCCTTTTCCACAGAGAATCATCCGCCGGAATGGAGCACAGACATCATCAACTGGATTGCTCTGGTGACCGCTGCTGCAGCCTCGCACAGGATAGTGTATACGTCTTCGACGCGCTAGCCGGATAAATGATCCCAATGATGCAAGCCGCGTTCCTCCGAACCGTCGAAAGTCCCTTGCCCGCATCGCCCCCTTGCACTGTTCTGCGTCTCCAAACCTCTCATAGTGCTAGAGAGACGACGTTTAACGAGCCGCGTGAAATAAAACCGCTCCGCCCTACTGCAGCCTGTTCCAGTCTTCGGCGCCAAGCTTGAAGGGCCAATTTTGGGTAGCCTGCCAACGGAGTTTGTTCGGGCTCTGTATATCCATGCACTATTTGGACCAAAAACTATACTGGGTGTGCCATATACGCAATTTCGGGCTGTTTTTGGTCTTACGGTTGGCGAGGTTCGGGTAACGTTGGGACGGGCCACGGTGCTCGATGCTCTTCTCCCGCCCTGTCGCATTCTTCGGGCACCGGGCTTCTCGGTAGGCTGGAAGGCGGGCGGAATTCGGGAGCGGAGCAAGAGTTGCGTGGTGTGTAGTGAAGGCCAGCAAAGAAGGAGAGTTTCATGACGGATCAAGAACAACGCAGTGATGGTTTCACGTCTGTAGAAGATCAGTACGCGGGCTACAAGGTAGTGGATCGCGACGGCGAGAAGATCGGCAAGGTCGACGACCTGTTCTTGAACGAGACGAACGAGCCGGAGTATTTCGGCGTCAAGATGGGCTTTCTCGGAACAAGCTCGACCCTCATACCGGCGGACATCGCCTCGGTGGACACCGACAACAGCAC
>JBGTDE010000372.1:0-2486 GCA_041748475.1 Rubrobacteraceae bacterium
GGGTACTGCATCGGCGGCGCTCTCCTGGTGATGACGCTGGCCTGGCTCGCGGCCGGCGACGACGAAAAAGAGAAGCAGAAGTTCGGCGATCCCACCTTCATGGTCTCGCTCCAGGACTACTCCGAGGTGGGGGACACCGGAGTCTTTATGGACGAGCCCCAGTTTGAGGCGATGGAGATGCAGATGTTGGAGCGGGGCTACCTAGACGACCGCAAGATGGCGAACATGTTCAACCTCTTGCGGTCGAGCGATTTGATCTGGGCGAACGTGATCAACAACTACCTGCTAGGCCAGAAGCCGCCAGCCCTCGACATGCTTTATTGGAACTCCGACGGCGCGCGTATGGCCCGCGACGCCCACGGCTTCTACATAAGGAACACGTACCTGGAGAACAATCTCATAAAGCCGGGCAAGGTGGAGCTCATGGGCCGCCCCATAGACCTCGGGCGCATAACGGGCGACGTCTACGCCGTGGGCGCGGAGAAAGACCACATCGTGCCCTGGAAGTCGGCGTGGAAGATCAGCAAGCTCGCCAACACCAACACCACCCGCTTCACCCTCGCCGCCAGCGGACACATAGCCGGCATGATCGCCCCACCAGAGAAGGCCAAGGGCTACTGGACCGGCGAAGGCCAATTCGAGACCGCCGAGGAGTGGCGCGAGCACGCCGAGGAGCACGAGGGCACCTGGTGGGAGGACTGGAAGGGGTGGCTCGAGCAGCGCTCCGGGGAGCAGACCGATCCGCCCCGGGTGGGAAGCGGCCGGTACCCGCCCATAGAGGACGCCCCCGGCACCTACGTCAGGGAGACCCATGCGACCCATGCGGAGGCCGTCGGTCGGGCCGGTCAGGAAGGTGCGCGAGCGTCTGCAACGGCACGCATACGCCGGGGAAATAATGGCGAGGTCTGCACATGAAACAGACAATTGTACTTTTAGCTCTGTTGTTCGCTTTTGCAAGCGGATGTGGAGCCCAAGACAGCGGGCAAAAGTCTGGCGGAGAACCCAAGTCCGCCGGGAGTGGTAGTAGCGCGGAGACTACGTCCGCCGGTTCGGCAGAGCTTCAGGAGTTGACCATAGCGGCCTCCGGTGGAGACGAGGTGCCAGTGCGAGTCGAGATCGCGGACGATACCGTCGAGCAGGCGGAAGGTCTGATGAATCGTGAGAAACTGAGTAAAGAGCGGGGGATGCTCTTTGTCTATCCGGACGAACGCGAAATGTCTTTCTGGATGAAAAACACCTTGATACCACTCTCCATAGCCTACATAGATTCCAAGGAGCGAATCGTGGATATCCAGGATATGAAGGCTCTGGACGACGAACCGCCGCACTACGTCTCCGCGGAGCCCGCCCAGTACGCGCTGGAGGTCAACAAGGGTTTCTTCGACGAGCGTGGCGTGGAAGTTGGGGACGCGGTCGAGTTGCCGAAGTAGGCGGGCCGCTATTCGCGCAGGGCTTCCGCTACCCGGAACGGGTCCGAGGCGACGACGGAGGCGGCGTAGAGTTCCATTGCTCCGATGTCCGAGGTGCGGTTGGCGGGGTCTCCGCGGTCTACGATCTTGACTACTGTTGGGAAACCAGACCAGTCTTCGTCCGTTGGGGCGAGTGGTGGCATAAGGAAGGCGACGTTGAAAGCTCGGACACCGAGGTTCTGAACGTATCTCTGGAGTAGTGTTCCCACGTTGTGGCCTAGTTCGGCGTTCGGAGGACCAGGATGGACCAGCAAGATCTCCTTCTCTTTCACGGGCGTGAGGCTGGCGAAGGCCCGCGCTCCGTCGAGCGGTATTCTGAGGCCCAGCGCGTCGTGGAGGCGGTACAGGTCTTCAAAGTAATTCGCGCCGTTTTCGGCAGCGTAGCCTAGAGCGGAGCGGCGCAGGCGTTCGACCTTCGGGTAGTGGGAGTCGCGAGTGGCCGTGACCTGTGCGTGACCATGAACTATGGACCCACCGGCTCGCCAAAGACAATTCCACATCAAGAACGGGTAGCGGGCTTCCGAGTCGGCTTCATGTGCTCGGCGACACCATTCCATACCGACTTGGAGGTAGTCGGAGACTTTTGCCGAAGTGAGCTGTAGCGGGTCGTGATCGTCGAAAACTATGACACCGTGGAAGCCGTCGTACCTGGCGATGTTGGCGGCTGTGGTGGCGTACTCGCCGCGCACGCGACCGAATATATCGGTGGGAGTTCCGCTCTCCGGGTTGCAGAACGGGTCGCCCGCCGTGGCTTCTATCTCGCGTTCGAGATCTACGCTTATTGCCGTGTCCAGTGGACGGTTTGCGCGGAGTTCGTTGAAGAGCGTGCCTTCGAGGGTTACGCGGTCGGCGACCTTGATGATTCGCTGTTCGGTCACGGCTTCTACGGAGCCGAAGGACTTCTCGATCCAGGCGTGCATGGCCTCGGGTGCTTCGAGTTTTCCCGTGGTGGCCGAGACATTCAACAGTCGCGCTGCTAGCGAGCGTTCCGCGTTGGATAGCGATTCGATCATTCCT
>JBGTDE010000373.1:0-2459 GCA_041748475.1 Rubrobacteraceae bacterium
TGGAGCTTCTCGTAGCCACCATTCTCTCGGCTCAGTCCACGGATGTGCGGGTCAACAAGTTGACCAAAGACCTGTTCGACAAGTACCGCACAGCCGAAGATTACGCTTCCGCTGATACTTCGGAACTCGAAGAAGATATACGGCCCGCTGGTTTCTTCCGCAACAAGACTAAGTCGATTCAGGGGATGGCTCGCGCTCTTCTGCAGGACCACGACGGTCAGGTGCCGCGCACGATGGACGAGCTTATCGTGTTGCCTGGTGTGGGGCGGAAGACCGCCAACGTCGTTCTTGGAAACGGTTACGGGATAGATGAAGGTGTGGTTGTGGATACGCACGTCCGGCGGCTCTCCAATCGACTTGGATTCAGCGAGCACAACGACCCCGAGAAGATCGAACGGGATCTCATGCAGATCGTCCCCCAAACCGACTGGACAATCTTTTCTCACCTCCTGATCCTGCACGGTCGCCGGGTCTGCAAATCTCGTAAACCCGACTGCCCAAATTGCACCCTAAACGACATCTGCCCTTCCGCAGAACTCACTTGAATCGTATAATCCAATCCAACACCGGGGGCATGGCGGAGTGGACGAACGCACCGGTCTTGAAAACCGGAGGCCGTAAAACGCCCGTAGGTTCGAATCCTACTGCCCCCGCAAATACGCAAAATACCCAAAACTCACCAAAAATGCGTTTTCGATATTAAATTTGTTAAAAATCATTAAGATATTAGAGACTTTTGCGGTTTTGATCTGTACACTACTGGTACTCCCGTTGATGGGATGAAGTGCAGGCCGCAGAGAAAAGTAAGTAGACAGACTAGGAGGATTCTATGAAGAGAATTATGTTGCTAGCCACCGTGGCCTTGATGGCTATGCTGGTCTTCGCGCCCGTTGCGATGGCACAGGACACCACCATGATGGAAGATACCATGATGGAAGAGACCATGATGTCCGAGGACACCATGATGGAAGAGACCATGATGTCCGAGGGCAGCATGATGGAAGAGACCGCTTCCGGTAGCGGCGCTAGCGGCAACCTCGCGGAGAGCGGTGGCCCGGCCATCCTTCTGCCGGCTGCCTTCTTGCTCTTGGGTTCCGGCATCTTGACGTACGCTGTTCTGCGGCGCAGGTAGTACCCGAGTAACGCAATACCCGAGGCCCGGTGTCCCTTTCGGGGGGCGCCGGGCCTTATCAACGGAGGGGAGCCTGCACCTTTCCGTTTCTCCTCCGGCCTTACTGGTTGGGGGATTTTTCTTTGTCTGACTTCTCTCGGGTGATGCCGCGAGCTTCGAAGAACGGCCACAGGTCTTCTCCGGCGGCTTCGGAGAGCGTCTGTACCAGGTCTTCGGCGGTGGTGATTTTGTGATCGTTCTGGTTGGCGTAGGTTCGTAGTCCAGCGAAGAGGGTCTCTTGGCCGATCTCGTACGCGAGATCCCGGTAGAGTTGCGCTCCGTAGACGTAGATGGTGTTCTGATAAGTTCCGGTGTCGGGGAAAGCGTCAACGGGAGAGTCGAGAGGGGCGTAGGGCTCCAGAAGTGTCGGGAAACGGGTGTCCGCGTCGCCCGTGAAGAGCCATTCGGAGTAAGTCGCGAGGGATTCGTCGAGCCAGGGCGACTCGAACTGATCGCTGCCAACCTTGACGTACCACCATTGATGCGCGACTTCGTGTGGCACGACGGTGTCGAAGATGTAATCCTCGGAGTTCGCTATGGAGACGAACGTCAGCCCGGAGTATTCGGTGCCAGTTATAAGAGGCGCGTCCACGATCTCCAACTCCTTGTACGGATAGGGACCGTAGATCTCCGAGAAGGTCTGTAGACTAGCGGCGGCGAGCTCGGCGGTGCGAGTCGCCCTGAAAGCCGACTCGGGGCGGTAATGGACGTTAACGGTCGTATCCCCAACTTCGCGAGACTCTACAGCGAAGTTGTCCCCGATGGCGAGCGCGAAATCTCGGACGGCCTCGGCCTCGTAAGTGAACGTGCGAAATTCGCCGACCCTCTCACTTTCGGTCTCGATGCCGGTGGCCGCGGGTGAGAGGTCTTTGGGTAGGGTAAGCGAGACTTTATAGTTGGATGATCCGGCGAAGTAAGGCTCCCCAAAATCCGTAGGTGGTGAGATATTCCACCCATTCTCATCATAGACTGCAAGCACCGGATACCAGACCCCAAGAGAAGAGACTCCCTGATAATGACCGAACGGAGCCTCGATTTCCGGGATGGAAGTCTCGAACTCAAACGAGATATCGGCTGTGTCGCCAACGGGCACGGGTTCCGGCAGTTCGAGGGTAAAGGCGGTGCCTTTGAGCTTCAGGCGTGCTTTCTCGCCGTCCACTGTGGCGTTTCGGACCTGGGTGCCGCCGCCACGTTCGGTAAACACGTCCTCGTTGGTCCAGACCTGGAATTTCAGCTCCGTCATCGGTTTATCTTCGGCGTTTACATACTGGAGTTTCTCTGTGCCAGA
>JBGTDE010000374.1:0-2613 GCA_041748475.1 Rubrobacteraceae bacterium
CACCAGTGAACGAGCGGTCGCGCTTATCCTGGCTGGCGGTACTGGCAGCCGGATGGGTCGCCCGAAGCAGTTTATCCAGCTTTTGGGCTCACCCGCGCTGTTGTATTCTCTACGCGCTTTCCAGGACGCGCCCGGCGTGGATCGCATCTATACAGTTGGGGATCGGACCCGGATAGAGAACGTCATCGCGGGAGCGGGAATCGACAAGTACGCGGGATGCGCCGAGCCCGGAAAGACTCGCTCTATTTCCACAAAGAACGGCCTCAAGCTCTGCGAGGAAAACGAGGAAACTATCGTGCTCGTTCAGGATGGTTCGCGGTGTCTGGTAACGTCGGAGTTGGTGCAGCGCGTTATAGAGGCCGCTCGCGAAGACACCGATGGCGTGGTCCCAGCACTCCCAGTCTCCGATACGATCAAGACCGCCTACAACGGCTCGGTACTGGAGACCCTGGACCGCTCGAAACTCCACGCCGTCCAGACGCCGCAAGCTTTCCGTCTCGGACTCCTTCGCGACATCCACACTGCCTCCGACGACGAGTTGAGCCTCGCCACCGACGATGCCTCTCTCGTGGAGCGCAAGGGCGGGCGGATCTCGCTGGTGCTGGGAGAGCGAACGAATATCAAGCTAACTTCCCCGGAGGACATAATTCTGGCTGAGGCGATCCTGACAGCTCGCGGTGTCCGGGGGGCCGGGCGTTACGGAGCCCGGAGCTGAGCTTCCGGGTGGGTCTTGGGGTGGACGTACACGCCTTCGCCAGCCCGGAGTCCGGGCGACCCTTGATCCTGGGCGGAGTAACCATCCCCTTCGACCGTGGCCTCGCCGGTCACTCCGACGCTGACGTACTGGCCCACGCCATAACCGACGCACTACTCGGAGCTGCGGGCCTGGAGGATATCGGCCACTACTTCCCCGACACCGACGAGCGTTTCGAGAACGCCAACTCCATCGAGTTGCTTCGGAAAGTCCGGGGCATTGTGGGCGACGAATGGAGTATTAGCAACGTGGATGCTGTCGTCATCTGCGAACGCCCCAAGATACGAGACCATCGAGGCGCCATGCGTGCCAACCTGGCGGGGGCTTTGGGAGTCGATGTGGCGGAAGTATCGGTTCGTGGCACGACCAGCGAGAAGTTGGGATTCATGGGTCGGGGAGAGGGTATCCAAGCCCAGGCCGTATGTCTTTTGGAGGGAGTATGAGCGAGGTTAGGGTCCGGTTCGCCCCTAGTCCCACCGGTATGCTGCACCCCGGCGGCGCTCGCACCGCGCTGTTCAATTACCTGTTTGCCCGCTTTCACGGTGGTGAGTTGGTACTGCGCATCGAGGATACCGACCTTGCTCGCAGCATGTCGGGTTTCGAGAGATCCCAGCTCGAAGACCTCGAATGGTTAGGGCTGAGTTTCGATGAGGGTCCGTATCGACAGAGCGAACGCGGGGCGATGTATGCGGCGGCGCTCGAACACCTGTCGGGTTCGGGGCTTACTTACGAGGCTGAGGATGAATCGGGGCGAAAGGCGATCTACTTTCGACCACCTACAAGAAGCGGCTCTTTCCGGGACGAGTTGCGAGGCGAGGTGACGTTCTCCAAAGTCGCAGATTTTGTGCTGATGAAGTCCGATGGCACGCCGTCCTACAACTTCGCGGCGGTCGTCGACGATGCGGAGATGGGAATTACTCACGTCATCCGGGGCGAAGAGCATATCTCCAACGCGGGGCGTCAGGCGTTGTTGTATCGGGCGTTGGGCGAGACAGAGCCCAAGTTCGTCCACCTCGGCTTGATCCTCGGTCCCGACGGCAAGAAACTCTCCAAGCGCCACGGAGCCGCGAGCGTGCGAGAGTACCGAGACGCTGGCTACCTGCCGGAAGCTTTCGCAAACCATCTAGCGCTCTTGGGCTGGACCCACCCGGACGGGGAAGAGTTCTTCCCGGGTCTCGCGTCACTCTCCCAGGAATGGAGCCCGTCCAGACTCGGGGCGAGTCCGGCGGTCTTCGATACGGAACGCCTGTTGACGCTGAACGCCGAGCACATCCGGTCGCTATCCCCTGCGGAACTATGGCCCATCGTGGAACCCCTGCTAGAAAAACCTCCACCAGAGGGCAAAGAATTGCTAGCCGTCGAAGCCATCCAGGAAGACATGAGGCTTCTTACCGAAGCTACTCGCTTGATGGAAGAACTGGTCGGAGAAGTAGACTCCACGAGGTTCGCGGAAGGTTTGCCGGAGTCAAGCGAAGAAGTTTTTCTACACACGGTCAGCGAGTTAAAAGACCGTGAGCTGGCGGATGTCGATGAAGCGAGAGTCTTCGTCAAAGAGTTGCGGGCTTGGGCCAAAGAGACGGGGATAAAGACGCGGGACTTGCTTCATCCGCTGCGGCTCGCGCTCACGGGGCGTAACAGCGGGCCGGAGATGGGTTATCTGTTCGCGATACTCGGCCCGGAGGAATCACGGGTGCGGATAGAACAGGCGCGAGAGGCTAGACTAGGCACATGAGCGTCTACGTGCGGGATACCTTGAGCGGTGAGTTGGTGGAAGTTGGGGAATCTGGTCGGATCGGGATCTACGTGTGCGGGCCGACGGTCTACGATCACGTCCACATCGGCAACGCTCGGGCGCCGCT
>JBGTDE010000375.1:0-3779 GCA_041748475.1 Rubrobacteraceae bacterium
TTGATGATCCCGTAGATCTGACCATCATCCGCGAGCACGCCTTCGAGGTACTCGATCTTCTCCCGCAAATCCTTATGTTCCTGCTCGACCTTCTGGCGTTCGAGAGCTGTGAGTCGCTGCAACCGGAGATCCAAAATCGCCTGGGCTTGTCGCTCGGAGAGCTTGAAGGTTTCCATCAGGTTGTTGCGAGCCGCCTCGACGCTCTGGGAGCGGCGGATGGTAGCCACCACTTCGTCGAGGTTGGAGAGCGCGATCAACAACCCTTCCAAAATGTGCGCCCGAGCTTTTGCCTTCTCCAACTCGAAGCGGGTACGGCGCGTTACGACTTCGTACTGGTGCGCGACGTAGTGCGTCAGGACTTGCTTATACGAGAGCGTCTTCGGAATACCATCCACCAGCGCCACGAGGTTCACCCCGAAGCTCTGCTGCATCTGAGTGTGCTTGTACAGGTTGTTCAGGACGACCTTGGGTATCGCCTCGCGCTTTAACTCCAGCACGATCCGCATACCGTTTCGGTCGGACTCGTCCCGCAAGTCCGAGATGCCGTCCAGCTTTCGTTCCTTGACCAGTTCAGCGATCTTTATGAGCAAGTAGCTCTTGTTGACCTGATACGGAATCTCCGTGACAACGATCTGGGTTCGGTTGCCCTTGATCTGCTCGGTATGGGCCTTTGCCTGGACCTTGATCGACCCTCGTCCAGTCGCCAACGCATCCCGGATGCCCCGCAACCCAACAATGGAACCTCCCGTCGGGAAGTCCGGCCCCGTAATAAACCGGGAAAGCTCATCGTCGTCCAAGTCAGGATCGTCGATGATCGCCACCGTCGCGTCTATGACCTCGCCCAGGTTGTGCGGCGGTATCTTGGTCGCCATCCCAACCGCAATACCGTCCGAACCATTGACCAGCAAATTCGGATACCGGGCCGGTAGTACAGCCGGCTGCCGCTGACTCTCATCGAAGTTAGGGACAAAGTCCACCGTGTCGGAGCTGATGTCCCGCAGCATCTCCGTCGCCATGCGCGTAAGACGTGCCTCCGTGTAGCGCATGGCGGCCGGTGGATCTCCGTCCACCGAACCGAAGTTGCCCTGTCCATCTACGAGCGGATAGCGCATCGAGAAGGTCTGCGCGAGCCGGGTCAGCGTGTCGTAGACGGCTGAGTCGCCGTGCGGATGATATTTACCTATGACTTCGCCGACGACTGTGGCACTCTTACGGTATGGCCTGTTCGGTTGAAGTCCGAGGTCGTGCATCGCGTACAACACACGCCGGTGAACTGGCTTGAGACCATCCCGGACATCCGGCAATGCGCGGGAGACGATCACGCTCATCGCGTACGAGAGGAACGAATCCTTTATCTCGTCCTCTATGGAGTGCGGCTGTATATTCCCCGAGAAAGTATCAAGCATTTTGTTCCTTCTTTATGTCGTCTCGAATGTCCAGGTACTCCTCACGCGAGATCTCCCCCGCCGCATACCGCCATTCCAGGATCTCGGGTCCGCCTATTGTGGACATATCTACCGGCTATTCCCAAGCTTACGCATCGAGGTTCTTTACTTCGCGGGCGTTCTCTTCGATGAAGAGCTTGCGCGGCTCGACTTTGTCACCCATCAGGGCCGTGAAGAGCTCGTCGGCTACAGCGGCGGATTCTATGGTCACTTGCAGGAACGTCCGGTTCTGGGGGTCCATCGTGGTCTCCCAGAGTTGGATCGGGTTCATCTCCCCGAGCCCCTTGAATCGCCCGATGCTCGCGTTGCCGTTGGCGTTCAAGCGGTTTAGCGTCTCGCGCAGACCCGCTTCGTTGTAGACGTAGTGGTCTTTGCGCTGGTACGTGATCTTATACAGCGGAGGCTGCGCGATGTAGACGTAGCCCGCCTCGATCAACTCCCGCATGTTCCTGAACAGAAAGGTCAGCACCAGCGTCCGAATGTGACTTCCATCCACATCCGCGTCGGTCATCAGCACGATCTTGTTGTACCGGGCGTTCGCGATGTCGAAAGACTCCGCCACACCCGCGCCTATGGCCGAGATCATGGCCTGTATCTCCACGTTGGAGAGAACCTTGTTCATGTTGGCCTTCTCGACGTTCAATATTTTCCCGCGCAGAGGCAATATCGCCTGGAAATTACGGTCCCGACCCTGTTTTGCCGATCCCCCAGCGCTATCTCCTTCGACGACGTACAACTCGCTGCGTTCGGGGTCTTTGCTGGAGCAATCCGCGAGTTTTCCGGGTAGCGTGGAGCTTTCGAGGTAGCCCTTGCGGATTGTGTCTCTAACCTTGCGAGCCGCCTGACGAGCCCTCGCCGCCTGAAGCGCCTTGTTTATGATCGCCTTGGCCTCCGCCGGACGCTCCTCCAGAAACTCCGCCAGCAACTTGTTCGTGGAGCTCTCCACCAAACTCTTTATCTCGGTGTTCCCGAGCTTTGTCTTTGTCTGCCCCTCGAACTGCGGCTCGCCGAGCTTGACGCTAATTACAGCCGCCAATCCCTCCCGGATATCATCGCCGGTTAGGTTCTCCTCTTTCTCCTTGATGAGGTTCTTGGAGCGGGCGTAGGCGTTGATCGTCCGCGACAGCGCACCCTTGAAACCCGACAGGTGCGACCCACCCTCGTGAGTGTTGATATTGTTGGCGAACGTGAACACGGAGTCCTGGAAGCCACTGTTCCACTGCATGGCTACCTCGACGACCCCGGTGTCTTCTTCGCGCTCCATGTAGAAAACGGTCTTGTGAACCGGGTCTTTTGCGTCGTTGATATGCGCCACGAAGTCCCGGATGCCACCCTCATACTGATAAGTTACGTCCCGGTCCTCTTCGCGCTCATCCACCAGCCGGAGCTTGAGGTTCTTGTTCAGAAACGCCGACTCCCGGAACCGCCGAGTGAGCGTGTCGTACGACAACTCGTGGGTCTCCGTGAAGACCTCCCGATCGGGCATGAAGTGGATCGTGGTTCCACCATCCTCGCCCTTCTTTAGCTTGCGGTCCTGCGTGAGATCCCCTTGCGGAAAACCACGCTCGTACCGTTGCGAGAACACATGCCCTTCGCGCCGGATCTCGATCTCCAACCGCTCCGACAACGCATTGACCACTGACGCTCCAACGCCGTGCAACCCACCGGACACCTTGTACCCTTGCCCGTCGAACTTGCCGCCCGCGTGCAACGTCGTCATGATGACCTCAGCCGCCGACTTACCGTACTTCTCCATCTTCCCGACCGGCATCCCGCGTCCATCGTCCGAAACGGAGACTGAGTTATCCTCGTGGACCACGATCAGAATCTCCGAGCAATGCCCCGCTAACGCCTCGTCGATGGAGTTATCCACGATCTCCCAAACCAGGTGATGTAAACCCCTCGGCCCCGTGGAACCGATGTACATACCAGGCCGCCGCTTTACGGCTTCAAGACCCTCCAAAACCTGGATGGAACTCGCATCATAATCACTCTTGGAATTCTTGGAAACAGGGTTAGCCGCCAAAGAACCGGACCCTCCTCACGAATAGACCAGCAGCTTCACTGGTAACGTTATCTCTCTCGTAACTTTTCACTCGGAGATTGTAACACATCCCGCGTCTCTTCCAACCCCCGATTTTGCTGCTTTGTCGCTTATATAAGCCTTTTTCGAGCCTCAAATACCCTTTGTAGCACCATCTGTTGCGGTATCGCTCACGGAACCACTAGATATGTGTATGACATGTGCTCGTCGCAGTATGTCATCGTCGAAATATTCGAGGTTGGTCGTCGATATGACTGCCTGAGTGCTCTCCAAGAAGTACTCGGCCAGAT
>JBGTDE010000376.1:0-3084 GCA_041748475.1 Rubrobacteraceae bacterium
CCACTGGTAAAGGTTGGGGGACTAGTAGTTGCTATGAAGGGAAAGCCTTCGCGAGAAGAGCTGGATCTCGGTTCTCGGGCAGCGGAGATGCTAGGCGGGAGGCTCGAAAACGTGATCGAGATTCCTCCGTTACCGGATACGGAGGCTCGGGATCGCTGCCTTGTGGTGATCCGTAAGGAAGCTGAAACATCGAAGAAATACCCTAGAAGAGTTGGTTTGCCTCGTCAACAGCCGCTTGGGGGCTAGGGTTGGGATCTTGGTCATGCTAAGATGCGTCCGGTGAAGACTATAGTCGCGATAGTCAATCAGAAGGGCGGGGTGGGGAAGAGTACCACTGCCATCAACCTTGCCGCCTATCTTGCGGAAAAAGGCGAGACCGTTCTCGTGGTTGATATGGACCCACAGGGCAACGCCACCAGCGGGCTAGGCGTGGAGCCAACGGGGAAAGGCTGCGTCTACGACGTGATCCTCGAAGGAAAGCTTCTCCAGGATGTAGCGCACGCCACCGCTTTGCCCAATCTCCATGTCGTACCTTCGACGATCAATCTTGTGGGAGCCGAAGTGGAGCTAGTCTCTACGCTTGCTCGGGAGTTCAAACTAAAGAGGGCGTTAGAGAAACTCCCGGAGGACACCTACCGTTGGGTGTTGCTGGATTGCCCGCCATCACTGGATCTTCTTACGCTGAATGCGCTGACGGCGGCGGATGAGGTGCTTATCCCGATCCAGTGCGAATACTACGCTCTCGAAGGTTTGACGCAACTCATGCGCAGTATCCGTATGGTCAGAGAAGAACTAAATCCAACGCTAGAGATCGGTGGGGTGTTGCTGACGATGTACGACACCCGGACAAACTTAGCGAAGCAGGTCGCCGATGAAGTCAGGACATTCTTCGGAGATCGAGTATTTCATACGATCATCCCGCGAAATGTGCGGCTCAGCGAAGCCCCAAGTTACGGACAGCCCATTGCGCTGTACGCGCCTCAGAGCACCGGGGCCGAAGCCTACGCCGCTGTCGCCGATGAGGTGCTGAGCCGTGGGTAGGCGCGGTCTTGGCAGGGGCCTTTCGGCTCTCATAGCCACGGGGGAGAGTGTTGGGGGTCTGAAGTTCGAAGAGTTGCCCACGACCGCCATTCGTCCCAACACACATCAGCCAAGGAAGCACTTCTCCGAAGCCGGCATCAAGGAGTTGGCCGCTTCTATACGAGAGGTCGGAATCCTGCAGCCGTTGGTCATTCGGTCGACTGACTTCGGTTTCGAGCTCATAGCTGGCGAGCGGCGGTTGCGGGCAGCTAAAGAGGCCGGTTTGGAGCGGGTTCCGGTCTTGATCCGCGAGGCAGCCGAGAACGAGTCGATGGAGTTGGCCCTCGTAGAAAATCTGCAGCGCGAAGACCTGAACCCCCTAGAGACGGCTTCCGCGTATCAGGCACTAATGGATGGCTTCGGGCTGACAAAAGAGCAACTGGCCCATCGTCTTGGAAAGAGCCGAGCCACCGTTACAAACACTCTGAGGCTCGCGCAACTGCCTCCTGCGGTGCAAAGCCTTCTTCAGGAGGGGAAGCTCAGTGAGGGACATGCTCGGGCACTGCTCGGACTGAAGACAGTGGATCAGATGATGTCAGTCGCAAAGAGGATACAGACCGATAAGCTGTCCGTTCGAAGGACCGAGGAGATCGTGCGGGAATACGGCGCATCGCCTGCGGAGCCGGAGCCTCATGCCACACCGGAACCTAGCGATGGCTCGGAAGAGCTGCAGCACGCCTCCAGAACCATACAGGATGCTCTCGGCCTGCCTGTGAGAGTTCGACCCTTCCGCCGCGGCGGCAAGTTGGAGATAAGATTTCGAGAGGTTGAAGAACTCGAAGCGCTCGTGCGTTTGCTAGTTCCGCCAGATGAGGGCAATACTTCGCAATAAATGTGGTAAACGGGCTGGGGTCCTCTATCAGCTAACTACTGCGCTAGGATCCAGTAGATACAACATGTTGGTGTCATATCTAGATTGAGGCTCACATAATGCGGTTTTACGGAGTTCTGATAGTCGGAACAGCGATATTGCTAGGTGTGATTGTCTCGGGAGGCACCTGGAACTCCGCATCCGCCAATACGATCACCGGTGGTTCAGAAGTCGCAAAGCTCAAGCAACGCGCTCAGTCCGGCGCGACCAGAATTCAAGATGGCAACCAGGATGTCTCGAACGTGACAGCAGAGATCGAGGAGACCCGTTCGCGTATTGGCGAGATGAAAACACGGATGAGAGGTATTGACGGGCAGATCGGCGACGTAGAGTCTCAGTTGGAAGACCGTTCGGCTGACCTCGCGGAGGCTCGTGAAGGTTATGAAGATCTTGCGCGAGATGTCTACAAGGATGGACTGCAGGACGAAGACACCGACGCAGAGTCTTCTTCGCAAAGTGGTTTGCTTGAGGCCCTCGGAGGGATCGAGCAGTTAGAGGATGATCGTCAGAGCCTTGAGAATAGTATTAGGCAACTGGAACAGAAGAAAGAGGATTATGAGGCTTTGATCCAGAACGAGCGAAGCGCTATCTCCTCTTTAGTGAATCAGAGAGGCGAAATAGAAGACGATATATCCAGCACAAAGCGCGACCAGAACGGCATAAGAAGCCGCATAGAACGACGACTCAAAAAACTCGAAGCAATGGAAAGAGCCAAAGAACTCAAGAAAGCCAAAATTTCCAGGAGGGCTGGCCGTAAAAATGATGAGCCCGCCGAGCTCCGAGGGCCGGTCCCAGGTGTCGAGAAGGCTAGTGACAGAGAGCGTGAGATGGAGATCGCCAAGAAGCTAGTCGTAACCGAAGAAGCGCGAGTTCCAGAACCCGTCGAGCCCATATCTCGGGAAGAGTATGATCGGCTGTACAAGCAGGCCGCAGCGGATTACGGATTCGGGGAAGACTGGTACGTGCTCTCGGCAGTCGGGCAGGTGGAATCCAACCATGGAGAAAACCTCGGACCCTCGAGCGCTGGAGCTCTCGGCCCGATGCAATTTCTACCCTCCACCTGGATCACAGCCGGGGTCGACGGCGACGGAGACGGCGAAAAGAACATCATGGACCCGGAGGACGCTATCCCG
>JBGTDE010000377.1:0-2816 GCA_041748475.1 Rubrobacteraceae bacterium
AGAGCTCGATTGGTTACGGATTTAGAGCCGGGAACCTGGATCTCCGCATCGATAGGTTCGTGGAGCGGGTGTATCTCGATCTCATCAGGAAACTCTCCACGAACGTCTTCTACAGTGAAATCCTGGCCCGCGACACCGACTACACGACTCACGACAACTTCCTAATTTCATCGGGGGTTAGCGGACGTGTCTCACCTTCGGGCAGGTCATCGAGTAAGATCGGCCCCACCCGGATGCGCTGCAGGGAGAGCAAGTGAATTCCGACAGCGTGACACGCTCGGCGTATTATGCGATTACGGCCTTCGTGGATGGTCAGGTCCAGGGTGGTGTGGCGCAGCTTTGTTTGCTGGTTCTCTAGTTTCGGCGGGTGCATCTTTCCGTCTTCGAGGGTTGGTCCGGCGGCCAGTGCTTCTACGGCGGAGTTTAGTAGAGGGTTTCGGATTGTGAGGCGGTATTGCTTCTCGATCTCAGCTGATGGGTGTGAGATCCGGTGCGCGAGCTTACCGTCGTTTGTCAGGATCAAGAGCCCGTGAGTGTCTACGTCGAGGCGTCCTACAGGTACTAATCCAGGTATGTTCTGGGGCATCAAATCGGCGACTGTGAGTCGGCCTCGGTCGTCGGTGAGAGTGGTCAAGTATCCCGATGGTTTGTTGAAGGCGAGGTAGACGAGGGTCTCCGGTAGAGATACTGGTTCGCCGTCTAGAGTGACGGTGTCAGTTTGGTTCACGCTCTGGCCGATTGTGGCGGTCGCGCCGTTGATGGTGACGCGGCCAGCGGTGATCAAAGCTTCCGCCTTTCGCCGCGACGGAGATGCTCCGCTGCGAGCTAGAAACGCTTGAAGACGCATGTTTAGAGGGCTCCGTTCTCTGGATCAGGCCTGTCGGGAGTCTCGGTGGCGCCAGTGAGTCGTTCGCGTACTCGTGCAAGTTCTTCCGGGCCGACAAGCGTTTCAAGCGGCGGAAAGTCTTCCTGGGAGGACGCGCCGGTGGCTGCCAGGAATTCGTCGGTGGTTGCCAGAAGAGCCGGTGCGCCGGGGCTTTCGATGTCGGCGCCGGTCTCTTTGAGAAGGCCGCGTTCGAGGAGGCCGCGAACGACTGTGTCGGAGTTCACGCCTCGGGTCGCCGAGATCGCACCTCGCGTCACCGGCCCCATGTACAGAGCGCAAGATAGTACTTCGAGCGCGGCGGAAGAGAGCGGCGTGGGACGCGCTTCATCCCGGTACCGTTCGATGGCCGGAGCGCAAACCGGGTTTGTGGCGAGCTGATAACCCCCCGCGACCGACCGTAGAACTATGCCTGAAGTCTCGGGCGCGTATCTAACGGCGAGATCTTCGAGAGCCGGTCTGAGGGTGTCTTCAGAGAGTCCCGTGGCGGCTTCGAGGGTTCTCTCGTTTACGGGACGGGGGCTTACAAGAAGGACGGCTTCTACGAGGGCTGAGGGAGTTGGTGGATTCATCGTACCGGTTCCAGGGTTAAGGGGCCGAACTGTTCTGCTTGATGGAGCGTCAGACGGCCTTCGTGGGCCAGGGAGAGGGCGGCGGCGAAGGCTACGGCTGAATGAAGACGGTCCATTTTAGCGGTGAGTACCTCGTAGGAGATCGCCCCGTGGGCCAGAGAGGTGCGGATGACGGCGGCTAGATCTTGCAGGGTGAGTGTTATGGTCCCGAGGTGCTCGACCGGTGGCTCCACGAGCCGCGAGAACGTCCGACGGGTAGCGAGGTTGAGTTTGTCTTGGCGGATATGCAGTTTGCCGGGACGAGGCGGGGCAAAATGTGCCGAAGGGTGGAAACCTGAGTTCTCCTCGAAGCGGTCGCGCAGGGCTTCCGCGCCGCGCTTTATCTTCAGGTATTGGTGGACGCGGGCCGCGAGGTGCTCTGGAGAGAGGGCTTCGCCGTCCTCGTCGTCGGGTTCCGGGTCGAGGGCCGGGAGCAGGGAGCGAGTTTTCAGGAGTACGAGAGCGGTAGCGGAGCCAGCGAAATCCGTGTCGCGGTCCAGGGCATCGGGGGCTTCGGCAGGTCTCGACGCGAGGTAGTGAGAGACGATCTTGCGCAGGGGAACCTCGAAGATCTCGACCTCATCCTTGAGGATCAAGGCCAACAGCCACTCATACGGTCCAGAATACACATCCAGTTCGACGGTGAAATCTGAAAGAGATCGTCCGGTTTGATTCGAGAAGCTCATCGAAGCTCCCGGTGTAGCGGGAGTACGGCGGAGAGCTGCTGATATTCCGCGCCGGTAGCGCGAGCGAGGTTGAGGTCAACAACCCGGCCTTCAGCGACGGCTACACCTCGGGAGAGACCCGCATCGGCGTTCAGGGCGTCAACAAGACCGGTTCCAGCTATTTTGTGAACGTATGGCAGGAGGGCATTAGAAAGAGCGCGGGTCGCAGTCACGGGGACGGATGCCGGGACGTTCTTGACGCAATAGTGGATCACACCGGATTCCGTGAATATCGGGTCGGTGAGAGTGGTGGGTCGGGAAGTCTCGACGCATCCACCGTAATCGACGTCAACGTCCACGATCACGGTACCCTCACTCATCCGCTCGACGGTCGCTCGGTCGACGAGGTGAGGAGTGCGGGATCCCACAACGAAGACCGCTCCTATAACGAGATCCGCGCGTGCGACAGCCTCCGCAATGCCCATCCTACTACCGGAAAGGGTAGAGAAATTCCGCAGGCGACGGCCTTCGAGTTCCCGCAGACGATTGAGGTCGCGGTCTATTACAACTACTTCGGCTCCAAGGCCGCTGGCTACGCGAGCAGCACCCGAGCCGACGATACCGCCGCCAAGAATCACGACTCGCCCCGGACGTACG
>JBGTDE010000378.1:0-4374 GCA_041748475.1 Rubrobacteraceae bacterium
CATGTGAATCTCCTGTGCTAGGATACCGATCAACTTAGGGTCCGGGCCGACTCTGCGTCCACGGGATGCGTTCGGCTGATGATTTTAGCAGGTTCTTGGAGTTGTGCGGGAGTATCCTCGCGGCTCGTGTCCCAGGGCGCGGCGTGAGGCATGAACAGGAGTGCGGCATGAAGGATGCGAAGCAGTGAGCATAGAAGTCGGTTCGATGGTAGGCGCGGCTCACGCGGCCCTAAAAGCCCGTGTAGCGCGCATAAACGCCCTGAATGTGTATCCCGTACCCGATGGGGATACTGGGACGAACATGCTACTGACGCTTGAGTCCGTACTTCGCGAGACTTACAAAAAGATCTACCCGACAGCGGGAGAGGCGGCTGAATCCGGTGCTCGGGCCGCGTTGATGGGCGCACGGGGAAACTCCGGTGTGATCCTCTCTCAGATGCTCCGAGGAGCTTGCGAAGTTCTCGCCAAAAAGGACGAACTCGATGCCGAGACTTTCACGGCGGCTATCGAAGGAGCTCGCGACCGAGCCTACGCTTCGATACGGAAGCCCGTCGAAGGAACCATGCTCACGGTGATAAAGGATGCCGCGAAAGCCGCTCGGGCTGCGACCGAGCTTGGAGAGAATGTGATTGGTGTGATCCGGGCTTCAGCCCACGAGGCTCACGCTTCGGTGCGGCGCACTCCGGAACTTCTCTCCGTCCTGCGCGAAGCGGGCGTGGTCGATGCGGGTGGTCTGGGAGTAGCGGTAATTTTGGATGGGATGTACGCTGTCGTTAGTGGTGAGAAGTTGGATCCCACGCTCGAAGACGAATACGAAGCGGAGTCAGAAGCGACGCCGGATCTCGCAGCAATCGCCCACGATGAGGAAGAGGCCTGGGGCTACTGTACGGAATTTATGGTAGTCGGCTTCGAAGGTGACGCTCAGGAGTTCGAGAACCACGTCCACGACGCGGGAAAGAGCGTCCTCGTGGTAGCACAGTCCGACCTCGTGAAAGTCCACATCCACACGCAAGACCCCGGAAGTATCATTTCGTATGGAGGTTCGTTCGGGCGTCTGGCCGGTATCAAAGTCGATGATATGGAGGCTCAGGTCCGCGAAAGGACACCGGAAAGCCAGGAGATCGGGGTGGTCGTTGCTAGTCGGGGAGCAGGGAACCGCAAGATCTTCGAGTCGATGGGTGCGGTCGTGATCGAAGGCGGTCAGGGAGCCAACCCAAGCGCCGCCGACTTTGCCGAAGCCGTCGAACGAACCGGTGCGAAGGTTGTGATCCTGCTTCCGAATAACAAGAACATCATTCCAACAGCGGAGCAAGTCGAGAACGTAGTCGAAGCGAAAATACATATCGTCCCAACGGTGAGCATCGCTGGGGGTGTCGCGGTCATGGTTGGCTACGATGCCGAGGGCGAGCCGGACGATGTCGCCGCCGAGATGACCGAGATAAGCGACTCTATCCGGTGCGCGGAGATCACCCGTGCCGCCCGCGACGCGAAGGTTGACGGTCAAGACATCACCGAAGGTGCTTTCATGGGACTTCTGGATGGAAAGCTGGCGGTGGTCGCGGAGTCGGCCGAGGAGGTAGCCATGAAGGTGGCGGAAGTTATCCTGGAGGACGGTGTTGATGTGTTGACGCTTTTGGGAGGCGAGGATATGCCTGATGCCGCGCTCGGAGAATTAGCGGACCGCATTTCCGAGCTAGATAGCGAGGTCGAGGTCGAGGTTCGCCACGGCGGACAGCCGATGTACCCGCTCCAGATGGTGGCAGAATGACTACAGCAATAGTCACCGATTCGACCACCAGCCTGCCACCTGGGGCGTTGGAGAGACCGGACCTTCGGATCGTCCCTTTGACCTTCAACTTCGGTCCCGACGAGACTTATACGGACAAGGTAGATCTGTCAAACGACGAGTTCTACGAGCGACTGCGCACCTCCGATGTTTTCCCGACGACTTCCCAGCCACCCGCCGGAGCTTTCGTGGAAGCGTATGAGGATCTGAGCGCCTACGACAATATCCTCGTGTTGACCATCTCGTCCGGGTTGAGCGGAACCTACGAATCGGCGGTTACGGCTGCGGGGATGGTCGAGCGGCCCGTAGAGGTCGTGGACACGCTGACGGCGGAGATGGGGGCGGGTCTGATCCTGCGTGAAACCTTGCGTGCTGTGGATGAGGGACGAGATTACAAGGACATTCGCAAGATCGCCAGCGACGCGGTACATCGCTGCGAGATACTGTTCGCCGTTGGAACGCTCGAATACTTGGAGAAGAGTGGACGTATCGGTCGGGCGCAGCGGCTTCTTGGGACGGCTCTAGATCTCCGTCCCGTCCTGAAGGTCGAGGAGGGCCAGGTCGTGCCACACAAACGGACCCGAGGCAAGAAACGACAGATGGCCGCTATAGCCGACGAGCTTGCTCCCGCCGTAGCCGCCGGACGGACCCTGTACTTCGGACACGTAAACGCGCCGGACGCACTCGCGGGAATTTCGGAGAGACTCGGTGTCGAGGAAGAATTCGTCTCCGAGATCGGCGGTGTGATCGGGTGCCACGTCGGTCCCGGCGCATACGGAGTGGCCTACCTTTAACCCTGGCGCTTCAAACACCGTCTCTGAAGCAGTAGTCACCCGCAACAGCCTGAGCGAGCTTAGGGAGCGTCCCGTAACCGAGCTACCCGGTGTGGGCCCGCGCATAGCGGAAGCTCTCAAAGAGTTGGGCATCACCACTTTGGCCGACCTGATCTCGCATTACCCATCCCGCCACGAAGACCTCTCGAACGTAAAGCGCATCTCCGAATTGCGCGTCGGCGAGAAAGCGACGGTCGTCGGTCGAGTCGTTGGAATGCGACCGATAGGTAAGCCGGTTCGTGGGCGTTCCCCCGGCTTCTCTGTGCAACTGTACGATGGCACGGGATACCTGTCGGTGACCGTATGGGGGCGTGGCTGGCTGCAGAGCCAACTCGTCACCGATACCCGCATCGTGGTCTCTGGAGAGATTCAAAGCCGGTACGGGATTCAACTATCCGCTAAGAGCCTCGAAGTCGTGGACGACTACGATACCAACGGCTCGGGAAATCCTCACGCTGGCCGTTTCGTACCGATCTACCCGGTCAATAAGGGGATACAAGCGCGGAAGATGCGGACCCTGATCCACCGCGCCTTGGACGAGGCCGGGCGAGTACTCGACCCGCTCCCGGCGGAGGTGATACTGCGCCACGACCTCGCGAACCTGCAAGATGCAATCGGCGAAGTCCATTTCCCAACAAACCAATCTCACCTAAAAGCCGCGATGCGACGACTCATTTTTCACGAATTATTCCTGATTCAAACCGCTCTAGCCGCCCGAAAAGCTCGCATCGAACGTACCGAGACCGGCGCCAGGCACATCGGCGACGGGCGTCACCTGAACCCATTCTTGAAGGGCTTGCCGTTCGGTCTGACCGGTGCGCAAGAGCGTGTGATCGCCGAAGTATTGGAGGACATGCATCTTGAGAAACCGATGCGGCGGCTCGTTCAGGGAGACGTTGGCAGTGGGAAGACGGTCGTCGCGGTGGCTGGGCTTCTTTCTGCGGTGGAATCGGGTGGGCAGGGAGCGTTGATGGCTCCGACGGAGGTTCTGGCCGAGCAGCATTATCTATCAGTCTCCGGAGCTCTTGAGGGGCTGCCGGTAAAGGTTGTATTGTTGACCGGGTCTCAGGGGGCAGTCGAGCGGCGGGAGGTTCTAGCGGCTGTGGCTGCGGGGGATGCGGACATCGTAATCGGTACTCACGCCCTGATCCAGAAGGGCGTTGAGTTTCGGGATCTCTCGCTCGTGGTCGTCGATGAGCAACACCGCTTCGGTGTCGGCCAGCGCCTGACCTTCAAGCAGAAAGGCACCACCCCAGACACGCTCGTCATGACCGCCACCCCAATACCCCGCACACTCTCCCTGACGCTCTACGGAGACCTCGAAGTCTCGATCATCGACGAACTACCACCGGGGCGAAAACCGGTCCAGACGAGCATCGTCGAGGTACCGGAACGTGCGGAGGCGTATGAGGCTGTGCGCGACGAACTGAAAGACGGGCGACAGGCCTTCGTGATCTGCCCGCTAGTCGAAGAGTCCGAAGCCCTGGAAGACGTTCGTGCCGCCGAGGACTTGTTCGACGAGTTGGAGACGGAAGTCTATCCCGAATGGCGTGTTGGCTTGTTGCACGGTCGGATGAAAGCTGAGGGGAAGCGAGCGGTGATGGGGGCGTTTCGAGCCGGTGAGATAGATGTCCTTGTGGCGACGGTCGTGGTCGAAGTCGGGGTGGACGTTCCGAACGCCAGCGCGATCATCATCGAGGGCGCGGAACGGTTCGGACTCTCGCAGCTTCATCAGCTTCGCGGGCGAGTATGCCG
>JBGTDE010000379.1:0-7801 GCA_041748475.1 Rubrobacteraceae bacterium
CTCGGCGCCCGGCACATTTATGTGTTGATCCATAATTTTCTCTATCCTTCCTTAACCCGTGATCCCGAACGGAGCCACAGCCTCTTGCACTGCGGTGATCTCCAAAGCCTCCGTAAACGCCGTGTTGGCTGGTGGGTCGATACCCAACAGTATGTTGATTCCAACGACGTGCTGCGCCTCGGCGTTGTGAATCGAAAGCGCCGGAGCCAAGTACTCCGAACCTATAAGCGCCGGAGCGGCACCCTGGTACGCACCGACACCAACCGGCTCGAACGTAGCGGCCAAGTCGAGGAGCGCCGCCGGGTCGGTGAACACACCGTCCGGGAAGGTGAACTCAGGAACCTCCGGGATCGGCGCACCGACCTCATTGAGAATCCCAGCCAAAGCTTCGACGTGAGCCAGCTCGTGATCGCGAATAGCTGCGATCTGATCCAGCGCCGCACCCTCCAAGATGCCCGAGTCGACAGCCATCACGTAGAACGTTCCCTCTAGCTGCTCCAAAAGATAGGCGAAAGACACAATGCCTGCGGCACCAGCCTCAGCGTATCCCTCATGTACCGCCCATGCTGGACGAGACGCGAGCCCAAATCCACCTATGCCCGCCGCCGCCAACGCTGCCGTAGCAGCCGCTGCGGTCTTAACGAAATTGCGCCGCGAGACCTCCTGGTCGAACCCTATTAGGCTCGTGCGGCTCTCTGCACCACTCATCTGCATCTGCCTCTCTTTCCTAGCTTTCCTACCCACCCGATTCGATACGTTCCAAATCGAGCCTACTACACCTTTACGCTCTCCGGTCTCCCCTGGATCACCTCCAAATGAATTTTTGCAACGTGACTACGTATTCCGAACCACGCGCTCCCAACGAATCGTAACATAACCTATAAGAAAGTTCACCAATCGCAACATCGAAAGTATTTCCCCGTGCACTGCATTGGGTTGAAGTTGATCCAGGCTAGCCGGAGTGCCGTAAAATACAATTATGGCTGGCCGGGAATCACAATACTTGCTAATGGCGGACGAGGACTTGATGTCGATGGCCGAAGAGGACAACTCCCAGGCGTTCGGGGTTCTCTACGACCGGCATAGTAGGGCCGCTTTCTCGTTGGCGTACAGGATGATGGGAGATCGGCAGTCTTCAGAGGATCTCGTACAGGAAGCGTTTTTGAAGGTGTGGCGGTCGGCTGACAGGTATCGTGTGGAGCGTGGGAGTGTGCGAACCTGGATCCTCTCTATAGTCCACAATCGTGGGATAGACCAACTCCGGGCGACAGCCAGCCGTCGTCGCACGCAAGACCGCGTCGAGGCCACGACACAGAAAGTCCAACACAGCGATGCGTTCTCCGAAGCCTGGAGGAACTCTCGAAGAGAGCAAGTTAGGGAAGCGTTGCAAACCTTGCCAGAGGAGCAGCTAAAGATACTGGAGTTGGCATACTTCTCCGGCTACACGCATATGGAGATCTCCGAGTTGCTGGATCTCCCGCTCGGAACGGTCAAGGGCCGCATGAGGCTTGGCCTGAAAAAGATAAAAAACTACTTCGACGACCAGGAACTGGCGGTGAGAGGGTGAGCGCGATGGACCACAAGGGTTTCGCGGAATTGAAAGAATTCTACGCCCTGAGCATTCTTGACGATGAACAGAAGAGCGAGTTCGAGGAGTACCTTCGCCTCCACCCGGAGCATCGGGCCGAGGTCGATGATCTCATCTCCGTGGGCGACTTGCTCGCCCTATCCCCCGAAGAACTTGAACCGCCCGCCAGCCTGCGCTCAAGCATAATGGCGACCGTCAAAGCCGAAAGCCGGGAATCAGAAGCAGCTTCTCGTCAAAGATCCCGACAGTCGCTTTGGGAGCGCGTTGGCGATTTCTCCCGATTCGGACGAATCGCCGTGGGTGCCGCAGCGATTCTTTTGATTGGCGTGCTGTCATGGAATTCATTCATGCAGCGCGGAGAGATACAGGATCTACGGAGCGCGGCAGAGTCGAAGCAGGCAGCCGAGCAAGCTCAAGGCTCCTCTATCGAGTCCATCCGGCTAGAGGGCGCGGCGACTGGGAAGGTCGAAGTCGTGAAGCTCGAAGGAGAACAGGCGGTGCTCGTCGCCGAAGGACTGACTCCGATAGACAAGGACAAAACGCTTCAAATCTGGGTGATCAAAGACGATGTTCCAAAGCCTAGCGGCATCTTCAATCCCGGCGAGAAGCTACGTAGCGTAGCGGTCGGACACTCGCTAAAGAACGCCGACATGGTAGCCGTAACCGTCGAGCCCGCTGGTGGCTCTCAAGCCCCTACCACGGACCCCGTGATGGTGGCTAAACTTTAAACGGTCGCCCTACGCGCCTTTCGAGCTTTCGGCGGCCAGCCAGTCCAGGGTTACGGCTGCGGTCCAGGATTGACGCAGGGAGCCGAGTGGCTCACTCGTAAAGGGCTCGAAGTATTCCGCGAAGCCGTAGTTAGAAATTTGATCCAGCCCTCCCTGTCGCAACTCCGCAGCCCGTTCCATCTCCCCCGCCCGGCGCAACGACCACCACAAAAGCCACGTAACCACCGGCCAAACCGGACCTCGCCAATAACTACGCGACAGGAAACCAGTCTCCAAAGGACTAGTCGATGGCGGCAGCGTCCAGCGTAGACGCGGATGTCCTGCAAACATCCCGGAGAATAGGATGTCGGTCAGGGACTGAACTCGCTCCGAAGGTAGTCCTCCTGATATTAAGGGTGCGAAACCAGCTATAGTGCTCGTACGAAGCGGTTGCCCAGCCCGGATATCAAAGTCTAGATAGAGTCCGCTCTCCGAGTCGAAGCAACCGTCCAGTCCTTTTCGGCCTTGACGAATCCATGACCTTATCTCCTTTATCTCGCTTTCGGGAGCTTCGATCATCGCTCCGATCTCCGCCAGCGACTCGTTTGCCGCTACCAGGATCGCGCTAGCCAACACGTCTTTCACCAGGAACGGATGCGTCTCATAGAGCGAGTTTTCATCACAACGTTGGTTCTTTATAGACTCTACGAGCCAGATGTAGCGGTCGTATTCGGGTCTGGTTGGTCGCTGAGTTGGATCGTCGACGTGCTGGAGGTCCAGGCGTTCGTAGTCGGACATCTCGCCGATCTCCACGTTAGCCAACGCTTCGTCCCAGCGGGGGGAGTTGTCTGTCCCGCTCTCCCAAGGGTGGTATATCGTTACGAGGCCGGAACCCTCGGGATCACGGTGCGTCGCAAGGTACCGGTGCCACCGCAAGAGCTTTGGGTAGATCCTGCGCAGAAACTCCCACGCGACATCTTCCTCGTCGCCCCCCGAAGCAATCTCCGCGATTCGCCTGGCGGCGACAGCGTGAATCGGTGGTTGACATAACGCGCTCGTGTACGGCGGTGCCGATGGAGCGCCAGGAAACACCCCGGCGCTCGCCCAGTGTTCCGGGCCAGGAAAGTAGCTTCGCGGAGGCGCGTCCGGGTTGAATACGATATGCGGAACTTTTCCGTCGGACCACTGGCTTTCGAAGAGACCGAGCAACTCGCACGCGGCCCGCGAGACACTCACGTGGGCCAGTCCCATCGCTATAAAGCCCGTATCCCAGCTCCACTGATGAGGATAGAGATCCTCGGAGGCCCGAGTCCAGCCACCCATGTCGTTGTCCCGGAGCACCTCGGTAGCTCCGAGCACAAGGTCTTCGGAATCTAAATCCGGAGGTTCCGCTGGCTGATTCATGTAGCTTTCCTTGATGGTGTAGGGGATTTTGTGTCACGCATGTTACCTGATGCCGCAAATCTTCACAGAGTGACTAAACACTTACGAGTCCTCGGATCCAATGTATAAAAACTTCGTGATTCGACTAGGCTATCCTACTCAAAACCTGACGCTGCCTGCGAGCACGAACCACACCCTGCGACTATCGAACCTACCGAACGCTGCAAAAGTGCATGTCCTCATCCGGGAGAACATCGCGGACCTCGCCCGAATATTGCTGTGGAACTCCGAACGCGACATAGCGCTCTTTCGTATGGGACAGAGCCTCATACCCTTCGCCTCGCACCCGGAATTCCCCTACAACTGGGCTGTCGAGCACGGTGAGGAATTGCGCGAGGTCGGGGAAATTGCGATAGACCACGGCATTCGTCTGAGCATGCATCCGGGGCAGTTTATTCAGCCCGCCAGTCCAAACCCCGCCGTAGTCGAGCGTAGCCTACGGGAGTTGCGATACGTTGCACGGGCCTTTGATCTCATGCACGCTTCGGACGCGGTTATGGTGCTGCACATGGGCGGTGCCTACGGTGATTCAGCCACTACCGCCGCCAGATTCATCGAAGTCTTGAGCCAAGAGACCGATGTTCTCCGCTATCTCGCTCTGGAAAACGACGAGCGTGTGTGGAGCGTCCCGGAGACTTCGGACACCGCCGTGGCCCTCGGGGTTCCAGCCATCGTCGATGCCTTCCATCACGGCTTCAATACCGGCGGTCTCACGTTGAGCGAAGCCCTGGATCTCGCGTTTCCGACCTGGGGCAACAGAAGGCCGAAGCTTCATCTCTCTAGCCAGGATCCAGACAAACGCCCGGGAGCGCACGCGTATTCCATCTCGACAAACGACTGGAAACTGTTGCTCGAAGCACTCGAAGGTCGCGAGGCAGACATCATGATCGAAGCCAAAAGCAAGGAGCTTGCGCTAGCGAACCTAGAAATCAGATAATATCCACCACCATGCACCGAAACCCCGAAGACATCGAGATAAGAAACCTCCTCGAAACTGCGGAAACCGTCGCGGTTGTTGGTCTCTCTGACAGTCCGTACCGCACGAGCCACTCTATCGCACGCGCTCTACAAAGCTACGGATACAGGATCGTTCCGGTAAACCCTAATCTTACGGGACCAGTGCTGGGCGAGGAGCCATACTCGACAGTGGATGAGATTCCTTTCGAGGTGGATGTCGTGGACGTTTTTCGGCACGGCTCCGAGGTGATGCCGGTCGCCCACGATGCCGTAGCCGCCGGAGCTTCGGCACTCTGGATGCAGTCGGGGGTTGTGAACGAGGAGGCGGCGGAATATGCGACGGAACACGGGCTGATAGTCGTTATGGACCGCTGCATAAAAGTGGATCACGCCTTCCTCCTAGGAAAATAGAAGATTTCCACCTATCCTTTAAAGGTCTTTGTCTACGGCACGCTAAAGAGCGGCGAACGAAATCATGCCGCGTTCTGCGCGAGTGCTACGACGATAGAACCCGCCACGACGCGCGGCGAGCTATACGAACTACCTTACGGCTTCCCCGGCCTATACGTGGACCCCGACAAAATTTTAGCGTCCGGCACAACGGATTATCTCGCGGATACGCGACTGCAGTACGATATGATTGTTCCGACGCTATCCGGAGACTTCGGGACTGTTCACGGAGAAGCAATAACGTTCGAGGATCCCGTATTGCGACTCTCGGCACTCGACGGTCTGGAAGGTTACTCGCCGGGTGAACCGAGTTTCTACCGTCGCTCCCTCTACCCGGTAGAAGTATCCGGCGAGTCCATTCTCGCCTGGCTCTACCACATACCACGACCGACGGGCGAATTGTTGCCCGGTGGACGATGGCCCGACGCGCAGGCCACAGTGTAGATAACAACGGCAAAAGCGAACGGACCCGAGATCGCCGGGTCCGTTCGCTGCACTTTAGTTCTTGTAGGTCAGACTATCGCTGTGACGAGTCGCCCTCCTCGAACTCCACTTCCTCGCGGCGGGTGCGGCGGCGGATCTTGGTCCGACCGCCTTCCTTATACGTCTCCGTCTCGGTGACCTCGCGTTGCATCGGCTCGTCAGAGCCTTCCGATGAAGATTCGCTGCTCTCTGAATCCCCGCCGAACCTGTCATCGGATATGCCCGTATCACCCAGAGGCTGCCCGGATTGATCGCTGACTCCTTCGCCGTGATCGCTTCTGCGTTCGCTGGACCTTTCGCTACGGTCATCATCCGAACTATCATCGAACCGGTCGTTGGTTATGCCCGTGTCGCCTAGGGGCTGTCCGGATTGGTCAGTGACACCCTCACCGTAGTCGCTACCCCGTCCGCTGGAACCTTCATCGCGGTCACCGTCCGAACCTTCACCGAACCGGTCATTGGTCACGCCTGTGTCGCCCAAGGAACTTCCTGATTGGTCGCTGACACCTTCGCCGTAATCATCATCGCTCATACTGGAGCTTTCTTGCCCTTCCCCTCGGCCTCGGGTCTCCGTCTGGGAAGCGTCGCCGGAGTACGCACCGTAAGAACTGCGGCCCCCGGACTCGTCCGACGATTCGAGGTTGAAATGCTCGCGGATACGAGCTTCGTATTCGGGGGTTATGTCCTCGTCGTCGTCGAAGCTCGGCGCGTCCTTCACGTGATCCTTGGAATCCGATACTTCAATGGTTCTCTCCGACTCGTTCACGCTGACAGCATCCATCGGGATCAAAGTGGACTTCAAACCGAGAAAACCCATCTTTACACCGAGGTACTCTTCGCGGTCGTTCTCGTCGATAAAGAGATCATCGACCTTGCCGATCTTACCGCCACTACTGTCCAACACTTTGAAGCCGTCATACTTGTCTTCCAATTCCTTCATGCGCTCCTCAGAAGCCATTTCCCTATCCTTCCGCCACTGTATTACGTCGAAATACGTAGTACCCGCCGAGTCTTTAACTAAACCTGCCCCACTGCCCACCGCAGCCTTGCTAGACTGACCAGAAGCAGAAAGAAAGGCAAGAGACGTGGACAACTCACGGGCAGGATATGTGCTCACTATAGACCTCGGCTCCTCTTCGGTACGCGCCGCCCTATACGACTCCTTCGGGGCATACGTGACCGAGACCGAAAGCCAAATATCTTACGAATTCGACCGCGACTTCGAAGGCGCCGCCACAAAGAACCCCGACGACCTGCTCGACCTAACCGCACGAGCCATCGACGGCACGCTAGAAAATTCAGGCGACAAATCTTCTGAAATTATCGCCGTCGCCATGAGCACTTTCTGGCATAGCGTACTCGGCGTCGACCACAACGGTAGATGGACCACACCAGTCCTGACATGGTCCGACCGTCGTGCCGCGGACGCCGCCGCCGATCTGCGAGACCGACTGGATGAAGAGTCCATTCATAGACGTACCGGATGCGTTCTGCACTCAAGCTACCTGCCCGCGAAACTCTCATGGCTGGCCCAGACCGAACCGGATGCTTTCCAGCGTACCCGGATGTTTCTCTCTCCCGGCGAGTACATGTACCTGAAATTCTTCGGCGAGACATGGACTGGAACTTCGATGGCTTCGGCGACCGGACTCTTGGATCAGAACGAGATGCGTTGGGATGCTGGCATGCTCAATGCCCTCTCTATGAGCGAAGACCGGCTACCGAGCATCTCTGACGACCCCGCGCAAGGTTTGATGCGAGAGTGGGCCGAAAAATGGCCGGATCTTCGCGATGTGCCGTGGTTTCCAGCAGCGGGCGACGGAGCTTGCTCCAACGTTGGGAGTGGGTGCGTGACAGAGGACAGACTCGCGCTAATGGTCGGCACTAGCGGCGCGATGCGAGTCTCCTGGAAGGCCGACCACGTCGAAGTTCCGCCTGGCCCGTGGTGCTACCGGGCGAACGCCGAGCGTTTTGTGATGGGCGGAGCCTTATCCGACGGCGGGAACCTTGTTGCGTGGATGCGTGAGACATTACGCTTGCCGGATGAGGAAACCACCGAACGAGAACTCGCCGCCATGAAACCTGACGCTCACGGCCTGACGTTTCTGCCGCTTTTGAATGGGGAGCGTGGTCCTGGATGGGCGGATCTCGCGAACGGCGTTGTTTCGGGTCT
>JBGTDE010000380.1:0-2451 GCA_041748475.1 Rubrobacteraceae bacterium
TTCGTTGCGGTGCAAGGGACCCCAGATCATGTCGAGCATCAGCACCGAGTTGGGGGTGACGCGGCGCAACGTGACGGCTCTGGTGGACGCTCTGGAGGAAGAAGGATTGCTCCGTAGGAAGTCCCATCCCACAGACCGGCGGGCGACCGTTATAGAGATGACCGAACGAGGCGTGGAGAAGATGGACGAAATGTACGACGAACATCGGTCCCGTATCTCCGAGGTCTTCGAGGGTTTGAGCGAAGAGGATCGGGAATCTCTGGTCCGCATTCTCGGCACCCTGCGCGGGACGCTGCGAGAGCGTGATACCTGCTGAATCAGCCTCTATTGTTGAGTGTGTTGGATGTTGTCTATAAGGACGGTTCGGTCCTTGCGGGACTTATGGCCTTCGAGCCAGTTTGGATACTAGGCGTTGGCGTAAATCCTCATGCCGTCGCTTGGCAGGCCATCGTTCCACTCTTTCTTCAGTTGCCCGTCGGCATGGAAGCGTAGCGAGGTCGGGGAGTAGTCGAAGCGATACTCGTGGAAACCTTTCGTCGGGTCGAAGGGAAGCTGCATCTGTCTCGGTGTGAGTCTGGGTGCCGCCCGCATAGGACGAATAGAAAGCCATCTTGCGGGACGAGTCGTTGTAGATCTCAATGTCTATCTCCGAGGCGTAATCCGGCGGTTGGTAGAGAAAGAAGCCCGTGATGGAGGACGGCGCGTGAGGCACTTTCATACGGGCGGCGTAGGAGCCGTAACCATACAGGGCAGTGGAGCGTATCTCTCCGCCGTCGAGAGTCCGGGCGGGTAAGTTTATCTCCAGGTTGCCCTTGAAAACACTTACGTTCTCGGGGTTTAGTTGGCTTCGCCCGAGCGCGTGGTCACCCTTGTCCCACTGGTTGATGTCGAAAGCGTCGAAATCATCCGAAAAGTCCAACACGCCTGCCCCTCGCAACACCCGCTAGAATTCCAATCTGCATCACACCCACCAACAGAGCGTCCACTACTCGCCTCATTCGCCTACCCTTTAAGAAGTCTATATCGCGATATGTCTCTGATTCCAGGTAGATTATCGGGCGGCTTGGGCGGGAGCTTTAGTCGGGTGCGTTCAGGTTGCCTCTGGAGGTTGTGGAGATGGTTGGGAACGGCGTTTCCAGAAGAAGAATCCGAGGAGTAGGGCGGGGATCCAAACCCACCCAAAGACGAGTATCGCGATGATGGCGGTCCCCGCCGCCTGCAGGACTGCGAGTGAAGCGTCCCAGGCTTCAGCTACGACTCGGGCGGGTTGCCAGCCAGAGTCCGGCTTGGCTGGAGATGGGACGGGCATGATGCTCACGGAGATCTGAGAGAACGCTGTGCGACCTTCGAGGAATTTCAGGCGGCCCTGGACCTGTTCGATCTGCCCCCGCACGTTCGTCAATTCGCGTTCGACGACGAGCGTGTCCTTCACGCTCTCGGATTGCTCGAAGAGCTTGAGAAGGCTTTCTTCAGCGGCCAACAGGTTCCGCTCGCGGGATTCGAGATCCACAAACTCCTCCGTAACATCCTGGCCGGAGACAGAATCCGATGTAACCTTGCCAGGAAGATCACGCAGCTTCCCCAGGGCGTTATCGAACTCCTCAGCGGGGACAGAGAGCAACAGTTCCGCGAACGTGCCACCATTCCTCTCGTTCACGTTGGAATTTAGAATGCCTCCGCCGACTTGATCCGCTATATCCTGCGCGCGAGCGGCACTGCCACGAACATCTTCGACCCTAAGCCCGATATCCGCTGACTTGACGACCTTGCGGTCGAAGCCATCCGGTAGCGCCCCGGACGACGCAACATCTTCCGACCCGGAACTCTGGGTCATTGCGGAGCTGGAAGCACCCTCCTCCATCAGCATCTCCTCTTCCACCATACCCTCACTTGGATTCCCGGCTGAAGAAGCATTTCCTTTTCCGCCGCCGCCGCCAGCGCCCGACGATCCACCACTGTCCCCGCCGCCAGCAGACCCTACTTCCCCGGAGCCGCTCGCGCCGCAACTCGACAGCGCGATCACGAGGATAACGACCAGTGAGATCGCGGACACCGTCCTGTTTACCGTACTTCTCACACCGCATATCCTCTCCGCGACCAAGTCGCCGCAACGGTTTCATGAAATTTCGGAACTCGATCTCCGAAACCTCCCATACCTCTGATACACCCCTTGCAGGGGATCGGTTCCATTCGTCCGGGTTCTGTGATGGACATAGTTGTGAACCTCTCTCATACTGGCGGCATCGGGCCACATCGAGAATAGGATCCAGCAGGGAGACGAATGCCTCAGAGACGAATAACGGACCTAATAGGAATGATCGAATCGCTATCCAACGCGGAACGCTCGCTAGCAGCGCGACTGTTGAATGTCTCGGCCACCACGGGAAAACTCGAAGCACCCGAGGCCATGCACGCCTGGATCGAGAAGTCCTTCGGCTCCGTAGAAGCCGT
>JBGTDE010000381.1:0-11330 GCA_041748475.1 Rubrobacteraceae bacterium
GAAGAGTACGTAAAGCGCAACGCCACGCGCAGCCAGATCGACGATATCCTCTCGAATCCCCGGATTATCGAGGCCGCCCACGAGCGGTTGCAGGACGCTTTCGCCTCCGGCGAACTGGACCCGAACAAACGCCCCGAATAACTCAGGTCGGGGCCGAGCCGCATAGCTAACGAGCCCGTTGTAGGGTTGGTATACTCCGAAGGTTGCGAGTACGTGAACTGGAGGATGAATGCCGATCTACGAGTACAAATGTGAGAATGGACATCTTTTCGACATCATGCAGAAGATGTCGGAGGATTCGCTCACGCAATGCATCGAGTGCGGTGCTTCGGTCAAGAAAGTCCTTCATCCGGTGGGCATATCCTTTAAGGGCTCTGGCTTCTACTCGACCGACTACAGCAAGAAAAGCTCCAAGGAAGCCCCGGTCTCTTCGTCGAACGGAGAGTCGAAGTCCGACTCTAAATCCGATTCTAAAAAAGAGAGTGGAACGTCGGAGAAATCCACCAACTCTTCTTCCGAGAAAAGCGCCAAAAAGGATTAGCTTGCCGATGAGCCCGGCCCGAGCCGACCATCCGGAGGATTCACCCGGTGACTCAGGTAGACGCGCCGCACGAGGCTTCGTGTTTGGCGTAACCCTTTTCGTGGTCCTAGCTGCCCTCGTGGTCTCCATAGCACTCGTCGTCTACACCGCCTACCTACATGATCTCTGGAACGGCGGCTTTGCCCTTATCTTCGCGGTCCTCTCCGCCCAAGTGGCCCTTAATTGGCTTCTCTGGCGCGGCGACGAAGAGGAGTAAGCCCGAAACTCCGCAACCAGGCGTGTTTGTGAAAAGTCCTGGAAAACGCGGTTCAACTTCTACTTTAGCTTGACCTAGACAGGGGTGGGTTCGTTTCCGTATAGTCGTGGCTGTCCGGGATGGGCGGAGAACAGGCTACGGGCGCGCTTCTGTTGGGAGTGTCGCCGAAATTTTGGAGAGGATGGAGAAGATTTGACGGCGACACCTTTCGCGCATCTGCACTGCCATTCGGAGTATTCGATGCTCGATGGGGCGAGTCGTATCAAGGATCTCGTCGCATTTGCCAAGGATCAGAACATGCCGGGGCTCGCGCTCACGGACCACGGCGTTATGTATGGGGCCGTTCGTTTCTACAAAGAGGCTACGAACGCCGGTATAAAGCCCATACTCGGTTGCGAGGTCTACGTCACCGCCGACCGCCACGAGCGAAACTCCGCACCTCGGGCACCGTACTACCACCTCACGCTCATGGCGCGTACCGCCGAAGGGTACAAGAACCTGATGAAGCTCTCCACGGGTGGTTTCCTGGAAGGGTTTTATTACAAGCCTCGGGTGGATATGGAGTTATTGCGGCAGTATGGGAAGGGCATCATCTGTCTCTCCGGGTGTCTGTCGGCGGAGGTTCCGAAGCGGATACTCGAAGGTCGGTTGGATGAGGCTCGGGTGCTTCTGGGGCAGTATCAGGAGATCTTCGACTCAGTGTATTTGGAGATGCAGGATCACGGCATCCCCGAACAGCGGCGTGTGAATGAGGGGCTCGTCAAGCTGCACAAGGACACGGGCATCCCGCTGGTGGCGGCGAACGATTCGCACTACACGACCCGCCATGACGCGAAGATGCACGATGTTCTGCTCTGCATCGGGACGGGCAAATTCTTCAACGATCCGAACCGGATGAAATTTGCCGGGGACGAGTTTTATGTGAAGACGGTGGACGAGATGGAGCGGATATTCCCGGACCATCCAGACGCGCTTACGAATACGATCAAGGTGGTCGAGAGCGTCGAGGACGTGGGGATCGAGCTCGGCAAGACTCGGTTGCCCAACTTCGAGAAGCCGCAGGGATACACGGCGGATTCGTACCTTCTGGAGCAGTGCGAGCGGGGGTTGGCGCGGCGGTATGGGGATCGGGCGAAGAGTGCCGAGGTTCGGGAGCGTTTGAAGTTCGAGCTTGGGACGATTGGGAAGATGGGGTTTGCGGACTACTTTCTCATTGTTTGGGATTTTGTCCGGTATGCGAAAGAGCGCAAGATCGCGGTGGGTCCCGGACGCGGTTCCGCCGCCGGTTCCATCGTAGCTTATGCGCTTGGGATTACGGACCTCGACCCGCTCGAATACTCGCTGCTGTTCGAGAGATTTCTTAATCCTGACCGGATAAGTATGCCGGACGTAGATATAGACTTCTCGGTCGGGGGCCGGGGAGAGGTGATGCGTTACGCTTCGGAGAAGTACGGCGGGCATGAGCATGTAGCCCAGATCATCACCTTCGGAACCATCGGCGCGAAGGCCGCCATCCGCGACTCCGGTCGTATCTACCAGTTCCCGTACTCGGATACAGATAAGCTCGCCAAGTTCATCCCCGAGAAGCCCGTCGGCACGACGCTGCGCGACATTCTCACGCCGGGCGAGAACGGCTACGTGGCAGGGGAGAAGCATCCGGGGGCGGCCCAGGAGATCATCCAGTACGTCCAACAGAATGAATCGGCGAAGCAAGTCCTAGACACGGCTTTCGAGATAGAGGGATTCGCCCGCCATGCTGGTACGCACGCCGCCGGGGTCGTTATCTCCGAAGAGAAGCTGACGGATATCGTGCCGTTGCAGTCGGTAAAGAAGGCCGGAGCCAAGAGCGAGGACGAAGAGCAAGTCTCCGTCATGGTCCAGCATCCGATGAGCGACGTAGAAGCATTAGGTCTCCTCAAAGTCGACTTCCTCGGCCTGCGGAACCTCGACGTTATTGAGGAGACCCTGGCTACCATCCGCGAGAGTAGCGGTGAGGAGCTGGACATCCTCAATATCCCCCTAGACGACGAGAAGACCCTGCGAATGTTCGGGCGGGGCGACACGTTTGGAGTGTTCCAGTTCGAGTCCGGCGGGATGCAGCGGATGCTTCAGGAGGTTCGCCCCGACCGCTTCGATGACCTCGTCGCGCTCAACGCGCTGTATCGTCCCGGACCGATGGACTACATCCCCAACTTCAAAAAGGGCAAGCACGATCCCGAAAGCGTCCAATACCCGGACGAGCGCATAAAGCCCATCCTGGAGCCGACGTATGGCGTCGCGGCGTATCAGGAGCAGCTAATGGAGATCAGCAAGCTCCTCGGCAATTTCACTCCCGGCGAAGCGGATACTCTCCGCAAAGCTATCGGCAAGAAGAATGCGGAAATGCTGGCCGCGCTCAAAGACAAGTTTATGGAAGGCTGCGCGGAGAACGAAGTCCCGATGGATTCCGCCGACGAGCTGTGGAATTGGATGGAGAAGGCTGGTGGATACTCGTTCAACAAGAGTCACTCCGCCTGCTACTCGTTCCTCGCGTTTCAGACAGGGTACCTGAAAGCTCACTACCCCGAAGCATACATGGCCGCTCTGATGAGCAGCGTCATGAACACCAAAGACCGGGTGCCACAGTACGTCGCCGAAGCGCGAGCCATGAAGATAGACGTGCTCCCCCCAGACGTAAACGAGTCTGGCCTGCGGTTCACCGCGATAGGGACAACTATCCGGTTCGGTCTCTCAGCCGTCAAGAACGTCGGCGATGCGTGCGTGGACTCCATCATCTCGGCCCGTGAGGAGAGTGGGCCATTCACGGACATCTTCGACTTCTGCGAGCGAGTCGATTCGAAGACGTACAACAAGCGGACGCTCGAATCTCTCATAAAATGTGGAGCTTTTGACAACTACGGGCCATCGCGGGCGGCTATGCTCTCCGTCCACGCAAAAGCCGTCGAGCGATCCAGCAAAGGCTTGAAAGGCGCGAGCGAGGATCAAGTCTCGATGTTCGACGTCTCTGAGCTAACACCACCCAAACCGGAGTTTCCGCCGATCGAGGACGACGGACGGGAGAGTCTTGAGTGGGAGAAAGAGACTCTAGGATTGTACGTCTCGGACCATCCGTTGCGGCCCGTGTTGCACAAGCTCAAGAAGCACACGGATACGACGGTCTCCGAACTCGAAGGGATGCGGGATGGGGCGGTAGTATGGGTTGGAGGGTTGGCGACCAGTATCAGGGTCAATACGACACGCAAGGGAGATATGATGGCCGTGATCCAACTGGACGACACCCGCGGATTGGCCGAAGTCATAGTCTTCCCACGGGTCTACGCGAAGTGCTCAAGCTGCATTCGCGAAGACGCCATCCTAAAAGTAAAGGGCCGCATGGAGATGAAAGAGGGCGTCCCAAGAGTCATGGCCCTGGAAGTAGAAGAACTACACCTGGAGCCCGGCCCCGACCCGCTCTTCCTGGACGCTGGAGCATTTCTGGGGCTATCAAAGAAAGAAGCCGGAGAAGCCCTAGAGGTGATCTCCCGTCACCCCGGTACGAGCCCACTAACTCTAGTCTCCGAAGACAGCGCTCTCAACGAAAAGATAGCCTCAGTAGAGGACTCATCGAATCTACACGCCCAGTTAAAGCAACTACTAGGCGCGAAATGCATCTACTACAACCGCCAGGAGACAGTACCCGCCGAGCAGGAGATGGAGCAGGTTTCTTAGCCGGTGCGTTAGTGGAGATAGGAGATCTCATTCAGTGAAACACGATCTCTTGGAGCATGTGCTGAGACTTTAGCTAGAACGTGTATCTATCTTGGAGTAGGCGGCAACTCGCCAGACGTGCTCGCCATTATCTCTTGAGTCTGCCTCAAGCTGCACGAATCCAACCGAAGTGCCGTCTTCTCGGGTGATTTCGACATGCAGACCGCGTCTGCTGTCATAGACGAAATCCACGACACCAGTGTCGCCGGCTTTAGCGCCGAGATCCGGTATATCCTCCGGGATCAGGATGAAGTCTAGGTTCGTGCAAGTATTGTTGACTTTCTTTTCCATGAGATAAATTTAGCTGAGGAACAAGTTTAGTAGAGGCATGGATTGGGTTGCGCGAGGATTGGAACAGGGTCAGACGTAGGAGGAAACGGAGCAATAACGTTGCGCCCGACCTTCGGGTTGGGCGAGGATTGGAACTCGAAAAGAGCCTTTAATGTTATACTGCTAACGGTGAGCGTTAGTGTGTGTCCTACATGATAAAGAGTTGGGCGGATAAGGAATCTAAACGGTTGTTCGATGGTAAGCGTTCGAAGGTCCCGACTCAGATACAGGAGCGGGCGCTCTCGAAGCTCCAGACTTTGAATGCCACGTCCAGTCTGGAGACGTTGGGTAAGGTTCCTGGTAACCGGCTCGAATTTCTTATGGGAGATCGAGCCGGGCAGCACTCGATCAGGATCAACGCTCAGTACCGGGTGTGTTTTAGATGGGAAAATGGGGACGCCTACGAGGTTGAGGTAGCAGACTACCATGTGTAGCGTAGAGAGGAGTTAGGGATGGGTATCGAGAACAGGGAGTTTGCGCTGCTGCATCCTGGGCGCGTATTGACGCTGGAGTTTCTGGAGCCTCTAGGATTGAGTGGTTATAAGCTGGCTCGGGGGCTCCGTACCAACGAGCAGAAGGTCTATGCTGTGCTGCGTGGAGAGCGGGGTATCAGCGACGAACTTGCGATCCGGCTCGGTCGGTTCTTTGATGTGGAGCCGGAGTTTTTCGTGAACCTCCAGTCCCACTATGACCTTGAGATGAAGAAGATGGAGATCGGACGCCAGGTGGAGGAAGAGGTTCATCCACTTACCGCGTTGGGTTGAGTAATCCCGGATGATGTGATGACACACGTGCTGCATCTACGCTTGTGAATGCGCGGGGGAGTCTTTGAAGCGGTTGCGTTCGATCCCCTCTAGCGGCTAGGATTGTGTTGTTCCTTAGAGACCTATAGAGAGTGGAGATCTACGTGACGACTACTATGAATGAGAAAATAGTTTTTACCCGCGGAGTGCCGCCACCCGAGGCGTTCCCCGCTGATGAGTTGGCGGAGTGTTTTGCCGCAGCGGTTCACGAGGATACGGCGGTGGTTTTGCAGTACGGAAACCAGTCAGGGTATGCGCCACTGCGAGAGGAGTTGGCGCGGGAGTATGGAGTATCGTCCTCTGAGGTGATGGTCGGGAATGGGTCTTTGCAGTTGCAGGATCTCGTATCCGCCCATCTCGTGCGACCGGGGATGACGGTGTATACGGAGCAGCCGAGTTACGACCGGGCGATCACGACTTTCCGGCGGCGGGGGGCGCGGACGGTCGGCATCCCGCTGGAGGACGATGGGATCAGCACCGATCGGCTTGAAGAGGCTCTGAAGCGCGAAGTACCGGCGTTTCTGTATCTGGTGCCAGATTTCCAGAACCCCGCCGGAGCGACACTCTCATTGGAGAAGCGGCGCAAAGTGGTTGAGTTGGCGAACGAGTACGGGTTCAAGGTGATCGAAGACATACCGTATCGCAAGCTCCGCTACGAGGGCGAAGATTTGCCGATGCTGCGCGAGATCGACGCGACCAACATCATCACCATGAGCTCGTTCAGCAAGCTACTCAGCCCCGGCATTCGGGTCGGCTTTATGCTCGCCTCCGAAGAGCTGGTGCGTGCCGTCACCCGACTCGGGGAGGACACATACCTAGCGCCCGTCCTGCCAACGCAGGCGGCGGTCGCCGAGTATTTGAAGCGTGGATGGCTCGCCCCAAACATAGAGAAGCTAAAGGAACTATATAGCCCCCGGTGGAAGGCGATGTCCGATGCCGTGCGGGAGGCGTTACCCGACGCTCAGGCGTTCATACCGTCGGGAGGGTTCTTTGTAAGCGTGATGCTGCCGGAGGACGCGAACACTGGAGCTTTGATCTCGCGTGCCGCGGATGTGGGATTGGTGCTGACCGCGGGTGGAGACTTCTTCGCGGACCCGGACGATGGTGGAGAGGTCCCAGGAGAACGTTTTGTTCGTCTCCCGTTCTGCGCCGTCAAGCCCGAGCAAATAAAGGAAGGAGTCGAACGGCTCTCTGGCCTTTTGTAGAAAAACTCGTGTTGTCCCACGCTGTGGGTCGCGCCGCGTTAGCTACATTATGTAGAGACTCCCTAGCGTTTCCTGTAGCATGCTCGGAACAGGAGCCATGCCGGGTGGAGGCGAGATCGGGAGGAGCGTTAGATGAGCACGACGCAGACGGAGACATCTGAAGGCGGGGCCACTTCCAATCTAAAGCGAGCGGTGGGACCAGCGTTTCTGCTGTTCTTTATCGTGGGGGATATGATCGGTGGCGGCATCTACGCCCTTGTGGGGGCTGTCGGGGCGATCACGGGCGGTGCTATCTGGACGGCTTTTCTCGCCGCGATGATTCTGGCTATCTTTACGGCTTTCGCCTATGCGGAACTCGTCACCAAGTATCCGCAGGCGGGTGGCGCGGCATCATATGTGAACCGGGCCTTCAAGATACCGTTCCTGAGCTTTATGATCGCCTTCGCCGTAGTTCTGTCGGGGATTACGTCGGCCGCAGCTCTCTCCATAGCTTTCGCCGAAAGTTACCTATCGCAGTTTGTACCCATCCCGACGGTTCTTGGGGCTCTCGCGCTGCTGCTTGTGGTCTCGTTGCTGAACTTTCGGGGCATCTCGGAATCGGTGAAGGTCAACTTTCTTTTTACGTCCATCGAGGTCACCGGGTTGCTGCTGATCGTGGTGGTTGGTGTTGCGGCCATCGGCGCGGGTGAGGGAGACGTCGGCCGGGCTTTCGAGTTCAAGGAAGGTATCAATCCGGCGGGGGCTATTCTGGCCGGTGCGGCGCTCGCGTTCTACGCTTTGATCGGCTTCGAGGATAGTGTCAACCTCGCCGAGGAGGCCGAGGATCCGGTAAAGACATATCCGAAGGTTTTGTTTCTGGGGCTTGGATTAGCCGGAGTTATCTACCTGCTCGTCACCATAATCGCGTCGATGGCTGTGCCGACCGGGCCTCTCACGGACCCGGAGGCTGAGCAGACGGCTCTGTTGCAGGCTTCTCAGGTAGGGCCGCTTGGGTTGCCCGCCGGGCTGTTCGCCTTGATAGGATTGTTCGCGCTGTCCAACGGAGTGCTGCTTAACTTGATCATGGGCTCGCGTTTGATCTACGGGATGGCGGATCAGGGCGTTATGCCGCGCGTCTTCTCTCGCGTCCACTCGACGCGCCGCACGCCGTGGGTCGCCATCGTGTTCATCGCAGTATTGTGCGCCGGCCTGATCGCGACCGGCGACGTCTCAGGTCTGGCGAGCGCGACGGTAGTCTTGCTTCTCATAGTGTTCATCACGGTGAACGTGGCGGTTCTGGTGCTGAAGCGAGATATTGTGGACCATGATCACTTCAAAGCCCCATCGTTCATACCGATTCTCGGCATCCTGGTCTGCGCGGGACTGTTGACCCAACAGGAAACGCCGGGCCAGACCTTCGGGACCGTGGGCATCCTTTTGGTAATAGGGGTGATCTTCTACCTCATCAACTACGGCGTGAAGAAGGCTCTCGACCGCGAGGCTCCGCGGGAAGATAACCTGTAGACGAATTTTTATACCTAAGGCCAACGATTAGCCGCAAAAGTGTGGCTATGCTGAAACCTGTCCAGACGCGCTCCGGTGGACAATAGAGAGGAGGTCGCCATCAAACCATCGTTCTACAACGAAGCCCTGGAAGCGTCCGGTGACGCACGTGAGATGTACAAGCCCCTTATGGACGCTTTCGCCGCCCTTGGAGAAGATACCGACAACCGTCTGAGCAGCGCCCG
This sequence comes from Rubrobacteraceae bacterium, assembly GCA_041748475.1. Classification (GTDB taxonomy): domain Bacteria; phylum Actinomycetota; class Rubrobacteria; order Rubrobacterales; family Rubrobacteraceae; genus JACDDK01. The sequence continues at coordinate 8,610 of JBGTDE010000381.1, forward strand.
AGACCTTCTTCGCGAGATGGAGGCGACGTTCATCCTGCCCGACGCGCCGGACGAGCAGGGACGTGTGATCCCGGTAGACTGGTTGCCGCGGGTTATGTCCGCCGACGAATGGAGCACCCTCTCCGGTGGTCTGTTGCAGAGGGGCCGAGCCATAAACGCCTGGCTTCAGGATGTGTACGGCGATGGTCAGGATGTTGTGCCCGGCGAGATCGTCGAAACGAGCGCGTTCTACAAACCGCATTCGTATCCTGGCACAACCCCACCCGTTCATGTTTATGGTCCGGATCTCGTCCACCTGGGACCAGGCGAGTATGTCGTGCTGGAGGACAACGCGCGGGTCCCGAGCGGTGTAGCCTACTCCGAAGTAATCCGGCGCGTGGGCCGTCGAATACTCCCGGAACTCTTCGAGCACTACCGTATCAACAAGATACTCGCCTACTACACTGAACTTCGCCGAAGTCTCGAAGCCGCCGCTCCCGAAGGCGTGGACGAGCCCAATATCGCCGTCGTTACGCGAGGTAAGAAAGACTCCGCGTTCTTCGAGCACGAGAGGCTCTCGCGTTTCTGCGAGGTGCCGCTGCTTACGCTCGACGATTGCTATGTCGAAGGCGGTGAAGTACGAACCCGTCCCGACGGACGCCGCCTGGACGTAATGTATCGTCGCTTCGACGAGGACTACGTGGACACGGACCTGCCCGCCATGAAAGATGTCTACCTCGCAGGCCGCATCGCCTTTGTCAACGCCTTTGGTGCCGGTGTCGCTGACGACAAGGCCGTCTTCCCTTACGTGCCGACCATGATCGAGACCTACCTAGAAGAGACTCCCATCCTGAACAACGCAACCACCTACTCGCTGGTCGAAGAAGAGACCCGCCAGGATGTCCTCGACCGTCTCCCGGAACTCGTCCTAAAACCTCGCGAAGGCTACGGAGCTCAAGGTTTGCTCATGGGACCCGAGGCCAGCAAAGAAGACCTGGCCGACGCCCGAAACCGCATACAAAAAGACCCGACCGCGTTCGTCGCGCAAGAGTGCCTCGACTTCTCGACCCACGTCCTGGATAACGAGAACAACGGCACCGGCGAAGTGTTCATAGACCTGCGGGCGTTCGTGCTGCCGGTCGTGGGCTACGTGATGCCCGGCGGCCTAACACGAGTCGCCAAACCCGGAACCCGAGTCGTCAACTCCTCCGCCGGAGGCTCCTGCAAGGATACCTGGGTATTGGAGGAGTAAGGAAGCCTTCCAGACGAAACCCGATTAGCTGCCTCCGAGGTTGTATAGATCGGTGAATTTAGTCTTCAGGTAGTTGAGGTAGGGGGTAGTGTCCATAGCGCGACCTGTGGAGGCTTGGATCAGGTCTTGGGGGTCGTGCTTGCTGCCCGCGTGATGTACGTTGCGGCGCAGCCAATCCAGCAACGTGCCAAACTCGCCATTCTCCATCTCCTCGTGGATGATGGGATGTTCCTGTGTGGCCGCTTCGAAGAGTTGTACGGAGAGGACGTTGCCAACGCTGTACATCGGGAAGTAGCCGAAGTACCCGGCGGGCCAGTGAACATCTTGCAGGATGCCGGTGGCCGCGCTCTCGGGAGTGAAGCCGAGGTATTCCTCGGTCTTTGCGTTCCAGGCATCGGGGAGGTCTTTTACGGAGAGGCCATCCTCGAATAGAGCCATTTCCAGCTCGAAGCGGATCAGGATGTGCAAGTTGTACGTTAGCTCGTCGGCCTCCGTACGAATCGGCGAGGGACGAACAGTATTTACCGCCCGATGAAATGTATCAAGGTCCAAATCTCCAAACTCCCGTGGGAAGACTTCCTTGAGCGACGGCAAGAAGTGCGACCAGAACGGCCTTGACCGGGCCACGAGGTTCTCCCACAACCGGGACTGTGACTCGTGAATGCCCATCGAGACACCTCCGGAGAGTGGCGTGCGAGCGTAGGCCGGGTTGATCCCCTGCTCGTAGAGGGCGTGTCCGGTCTCGTGGCAGGTGGCGAAGAAGGCGACGGCGAAGCGTTTCGGGTCGAAGCGCGTCGTCATGCGGACGTCGCCAGGACTGCCGAAGTCTATGCAGAAAGGATGCGCGGCCCGGTCGAGCCTTCCGCGTCGCCAGTCGTAGCCGAAGGCTGAAGCCGTTGCGCGACCAAACCTCTCCTGGGATGACTCATCGAACGCTCCCCTCAGCGGGGCGTCACGTTCGTCGTCCGGTAGGGAGGCAATGTTTCGGACGAGTGGGAGAGTGGCGATCTTTATCTCGTCGAACATGGTCTGAAGGTGGTTAGAAGTTGTACCGGGTTCGTACAGGTCGAGGAGGGCATCGTAGGGGTGGCCGTTGGAGAGTCGGGCGGCTACTTCGCGGCGGAGTTCGAGGACTCGTTCCATGTGCGGGATCAGGGAGCTCCAGTCCGAGGTCTCGCGGGCCTGTTTCCAGGCCGGTTCCGAGAGTGCCGAGATACGGGATGATTCCTCTACGACGTGGGTGGGGAGTTTCACCGCTCGTTCGTGGTCGCGGCGGGCGATGCGGATGAGGGCTTCGGTGTCCGAGCCGGGTTCCGGTTCGCCTGCGGCTTCGATCAGCTGTTCCGTTTTCGGGGAGGCGAGGAGCTCGTGGGCTAGGCGGCTGAGAGTGGCGATCTGTCCGGCTCGGGCTTCGACGCCGCCTGGGGGCATGTAGGTTTGCCGATCCCACGAGAGTACGCCGCTGGCGGATCGTAGGTCGGATATGGTGG
>JBGTDE010000382.1:0-7039 GCA_041748475.1 Rubrobacteraceae bacterium
TTTTGCTCTGGATGCCGTGCTAAGATGCTCCGCGTATGGATTTAGACTACCTTCAAATCCCCTTCCAGCGACTCGTCCCCGAAGCCCGCGAGCCTTCCCGCGCCCATGCTGGGGATGCGGGCTATGACCTTCGCTCTATAGCGCGGATCACGCTGCCACCGGGAGGTCGAGCGGTGGTTGGGACTGGTATATCCGTAGCTATCCCGGAGGGTTTCGCGGGGCTTGTGTTGCCGCGGAGCGGGTTGGCCGTAAAGCACGGGATCTCGCTCGTGAATACGCCAGGGCTCATAGATTCCGGGTATCGCGGGGAGATCCGCATTCCCCTGATCAACCATGACCTCGACGAGTCTTTCGAGGTCGAAGTTGGGATGAGGATCTCGCAGATCGTCTTTGTGCGGGCGGCTAGCGCATTGTTTTCTGAAGTAGATCTCCTGGAGTCGAGTGCCGACGGACGCGACGAAGGCGGCTTCGGCTCCTCGGGAACGAACTAGTGCGCGTCGCGGTCTTCGCGGACGATTTGTATCCGGGATTCGGAGGCCAAGCCGCCGCTACTGAAGGCCACATCGAAGCTCTGGTCTCGCTCGGCCACGAGGTACGGGTGCTGGCCGGGGCTGAGAAAGTAGCTGAGCAACCACCACCGGGAGTCCTCGTCGAGCGTCTACCCGTCTGGCGTCCAGGAGGCAAGCAGACCCAGATCGCGCTACCGCGATCCGCTGAGATAGAGAAGCTCCTGAGATGGACGGAGGTCGCCCAGATCAACACTCCAACACCTCTAGCTCTTCGCGTTATCTCACTTGCCCGCCGTTGGAACATCCCGACCGCCGTAGGTTTTCACACGCAGGAGGAGAGCGCCGCCCTTCACTTCGGGCCTCTGCGCCGCCCGGTCTCCGCCGGTCTTCGCCACTGGTACACCACACTCTACGGTAAGCCTGACTGTCTCTTGGCCCCGACCGCGTTCGCCGCGAACCTAGCGACACGCTACACTGCTCGCCCCATCCACGTTGTCTCGAACGGTATACGACTCCCTGCAATTGGTGCCAATGAAGAGGAGCGGGCCGCCAAAAAACGTCAAAAGCTGCTTGGCGACCGCCGTCACCTGCTTGTACACGTCGGTCGTCTCACGCAGGAGAAGCGTCCCCAGGACTTGCTCTCCGTGGCCGCCGCGCTCGCCGTAAGGCGGGATGACTGGAGGCTTGTAATAGCCGGTAATGGATCGTTGCGGCGGACGCTGGAGCGGCGTTGCGCTCGCCTTGGATTATCGAGCCACGTCGATTTTGTCGGGTTCGTCCCGGAGGGAGAGAAAGAAGACCTGCTCCTGGCGGCGGACTTGTTCTTGATGCCCTCTCCGACGGAGTTGCAGAGTATCGCCACCCTCGAAGCGATGGCCCGCCGGTGTGCGGTAGTCTCCGCCGACACGCCCACGAGCGCCGTGCCGCAGATGATCCGGGAGGCTGACTGCGGCATTTGTTATCTTCCAGATAGACTTGCAATCGCCGCCACGGACATCGTCGCGCTGCTCGACCATCCGGTGGAGTTAAATCGCTTGCGAAAAAACGCCATCGTTGCGGCAGCGGAGCACGACTTACACCGCAGCGGCGCGAAGCTGCAGGAGATCTACACCAGCCTGCTCCGAGACCGGGGGATCTCGAGAACCATCCCAAATAAACCACTTCAAAGGACGAATCGATGACGAACCCTAGAACGGTCGCGGTAACCGGCGGCGGCGGCTCCGTTGGCGGCGCGCTTGTCCGGCGGCTCTTGACGAGCGAAACGACCGTGCGGGCGCTGGTCCGTTCCGAGGAGGATGCGGCGAAGCTACTCGCACTCGGGGCCGTGCCGGTTGTTGGCGACGTGCGTGACGAGAAATCCCTGGAGCGGCTGGTACAGGGATGCGAAGTAGTTTTCCATCTTGCCGCCTGGATGGGCAAGCCCTTCTCGCCGGAAGTCGCCCGAGCCGTCAACGTTCAGGGGACGCGGAGCGTGGTGCTGGCCGCTGCCGAGGCCGGGACAGGTCGGGTCGTGCTCGCGAGCAGCATCGCCGTCTATGGGCCTGTGTCGGGAGGTGTGATCTCCGAAGACGACCCTGTCTGGAGCGTCGGGGACCTATACGGGGACACCAAGATAGAAGCTGAGAGAGCGGCATGGAAGGCCGCCGGGGAGACCGGTATAGAGTTAGTCGTGTTGCGACCGACCATGATCTACGGCCCCGAGTCTCCCTCCTGGACCGAGGATCCGTTCGGCGCGATCTCCAGCGGTCTCCCAGCCATAATAGGCACCGGCGAAGATTTCGTGGACCCGGTCTTCGTAGACGACGTAGCCGCTGCGTTGGATCTGGCCGGAACCGTCCCCGAAGCTGCGGGAGGGACATTCAACATCGGCGCCGGTCCCGAGACCTGGAACGAGTTCTTCGGTGCCTACGCCACCATGACCGGAAGACCTCTCCGGCGTATACCCGCTGCTATAGCCGTTGGGGCCGCACGGGCTGGTGAACGTGCCGAGCGCATCCTCGGATGCCAACCCCATCTACCCGCCGAGATGGTCGGCATAATGACCAGTCGCGCCACCTACGACACCACGAAAGCCCGCGACATTCTGGGATTCGTGCCTGAGGTTGACCTCCGTACTGGGATGCGAAAGACTGAAGAATGGCTGCGGGTTTCGGGGATGTTGCGCCGTCCATCCGTAGCTCTCGTGACCGGCTCGGCTCGGGGTCTTGGGCGTGAAGTCGCGCTGAAACTCCACGCCGAGGGGCTTACGGTTTGGGCTGCGGACCTCGAAAAGGAGTCGCTCCTGGATCTCGAAGCGGCGGGTCTCCGGGTGGTGGCGTTGGATGTTGCGTCGGAGGAAAGCGTGCGGGGGGTGGTCGGCGGTATCGAGGGCTCAAGTGGCCCGGTCGATTTGCTGGTGAACGTCGCGGGCATCGGTAGGCCCGGTGCCCTGGAGAGCCAGGATTTCGACGAGGTGGAGGCGCACTTCGAGGTAAATGCTTACGGGCCGTTGCGGTTGGCTCGGGCGGTTGCGCCCGGAATGCGGCGGCGTGGCTGGGGCCGCATCATCAACGTCACCTCTACGAACGGGTTTATCGTGACGCCCTTCATGGGTGCCTACTCGGCGTCCAAACATGCTCTCGAAGCACTCTCGGACTCACTTCGGATGGAACTCTCGCCGTGGGGCGTCGAGGTGGTCGTGGTGCAGCCGGGTGCGATGAAGACCGGGTTCGCCGGTCGCGCTCAGGCTGTGTTGCGGGAGAAAATATCCAGCTCCCGCGATGGTTGGGAACCTTACCTGCAGGCTTTCCTCGACAGCTCGCTCTGGGGGACGGCCACGGCCACAAGCCCCAAGAGGGTGGCGGGGTTTGTTGCGAAGCTGGCCCTCTCCAACCACGTGCCGGCCCGGCGGTTGGCGACGCTTGACGCCATACCGGCGCGGGTCATGTCGTTTATGCCGACGGCGGTTCGGGACGCTTTTTTGGTTCGAGCGGCGGGTCTTTCTCGCAAACCGGATGCTTGGGAGGGAAAGTAGCCGGAGGCGACGTGTAAAGGAGCCACGCAGCGACCGGGCCTAACGCGAAGATCAGGTAAAAGCTCAGCAGCCGCCACAGTAGCACCGCCGCGGCGACTCCTCCAGTCCCGGCGCCGACGGCCAAAGCTACGGACGCTTCTATAAATCCCGAACCCCCCGGCGTGGGGACGAAGGTCGAGATCAGGGTGATGCTCGCCAGTAACGCCAACACCGTGAAGAATCCTGGGCGGACTCCGTAAAGCCCCAGCAGCGACCACAGGACGACGAACCCCGCAATCCATCCCACCGCCGTCACAACATGCAACTTTATCCAGTACCCCGCCGATGTCTTGCGGTAAGCGCGTGCGCTGCCAACGTAGTCTCGGGCCATATTCCTCAGACGCTCATCGAACCGTCGGAGCAGCGGCCATGTCGACAAGTACAGAAGCCCCCGAGCCACCAACTTCGGTCTCCGGGTCAAAACCCCAGCCGCAGCCGCGGCCAACCCTACCGTCGCCAGAGCCAGAACCTCGGCTCGCCAGGACAAAGAGAGGACATCCCAAACGACCAAGTAAAGCAGTCCTAGCGGCGCGGACCAGGCAAAGAACACTAGGTCCAGAACAAAAACCTGAACCATAACCCCAAGCCCCTTGCCGGACGGCACTCCCAACCGCCCGAGCGCCACGACGGCAACGGGGCCGCCGCCGGTATTGCTCGGTGTGAGGGCCGCACCAAGCACCGAGACCAGATGCGCTACGAGCGTCGAACGATACGGGAAGACAATACCCTGCCCCTCGCACAGGAGTCGCAGTTTGATCCCCGGCACTCCCCACTGCGCGACGACGGCGAGAACACACACCGCCGCGAGCCCAAGGCTAGGGTCCGTCAAGTGATAAGTCTCAGCCTCGAACAGCGTACCGCCCGCCACCAGGTACAGCCCGAGAAAGCCGAGCGCGAGGCTCAACACCAGAACCAGAAAAGCGCGCTTCACACCCGGTTCGCGGTAATCGTCGGTTTCTCACCGAGCGCGTACCGCACGATGTGGTGCGCCAATCGCTCCGTATCTCTGGCGAGGTCCAAGCGACGGCTGCGGCATTCGACATCCCGAAGTAGCGATGGATCTTCCGCGTACTTCACGACGGCCCTGGAGAGCGCCGCCAGTGTGTCGGCGCGGCATCCCAGACGTTCGCGCTGCACGAAGCGGGCCACGCCCAACTCGTTCAGACCGGCGTGGCCCGTCACGATCATCGGGCGCCCGACCGCCAGAGTCTCGTAGACTGAAGCTGGGCCAGATTTACCAATCACCACGTCGCTCGCCGCCACTCGAAGAGCCATCTCTTCAACGAAGCCCTCAACCCTGAGATTCGGCGTACCCGGACTCTCCAGCTCACGGCGAAGCTTCGCGTTGCGACCGGTGATCGCCACCACCTGCGGCGCGACTTTGGAGTTCAGCACCGAGTCAATGAGTCGTCGCGGATTTCGGATTACGCCTTCGCCGCCCAGGGAGACCAAGCACGTAAATCGTTCTTCCAAAGCCAGCTTCCGGCGCGCCGCCGATTTGTCTGGCGCTTCCAGGAACGATTGGCGGACCGGATAGCCCGAGACCGAGACCTTACGCGCCGGAACGCCCATCGAGATGAGGTCACGCCTGACATCCTCGGCTGGAACTATGATGTGATCCGCCCTGGGATCCGCCCAGTACGCGCTGATGTTGTACGGTTCGGTCGCATACGTGAGCACCGGAACCCGCAATCCGTAACGCTTCTGAGCGAACGCCAGCCCGGTCGTCAAAAGCCCGTGGTTGGAGACTACCAGCAGCGGACGCTCCCGCTCCAGATGCTCCGCCGCCGCCCGTGCGAACCTCCGCACGAGACCCCGTTGCGCGGCGACGGTCGTGCGCGGAAACGAATCTATGAGACGCTGCCCGTTTCGGGCTATAAACGGATATCGTAATGCCAGCCGCCAGAACTCCTTATGCCGTCGGTCGAAGCCCGTCACACCGAGTTCTTCGGCGTAGTCTGTAACCCGCGTGTCATACTGGCCGGGGTAGTAGCGCTGGATGGCCTCGCTCATCGCCCGCGCTGTCGCAACGTGGCCCCCGCCAACGGCGACTGTCGTAAAGAGTATGCTTGATCGCTCGCCGTTGGGATGCTCCTGCAGCAAAGGTGTCGGCGGGTGAGGCCGTAGGATATTCGCCATTTCGGGGCTTAATGTTATGCGCTGCTCGTGGTCATGTCCACTGCGAATCGTTCCCAAAGCGTTAGGTAATCCTCTCGGTGGGATTGCGTGGTCGTGTAAGAGTCATGGCTCCCGCCGCCGCTGGATAGGCCAGGGCTAGAAGCGTGGCGAGGATACCGGAGTCGTTGAGGACTCCCGAGGCAACTGCTGCGACTGCCGCACCGAGGATTCCCGCCGCTGCGGATTTCCCTCCGGCTCTTTGCCAGCCCATGAACGTCAGGACCGCCAACGCTACGAGCAGGACCGTCCAGAGCGGGTTCAGCAGGTGTCGGAGGCTCAAGAAAATCTTCCGTAGCGCGACTTCGTAGAGTGCTAGATCTCCACTCGCCGCCCGTGCTCCGTGCGACGCATCCGGGGTCAGAAGCCCGGTGCCCACGAAGACCGCCACTGCTACGAAAGCCCCGCCACCCGCCCAAACTGTCGCGCCGGAAAGCCGCCCTCTGCGCAGAAAACCTACCATCGCCCCAAACCCTACGCCGAGAGCTAGGCTCCCGCCTACATCCGCACCCATCGCAGGGAGGCCGAGCACGACCACCGTCAAAATTCCAATGACCGGTAGAAGCGCGACTAAACGAGGTCTAAATCTAGCCACCACACCAGCCCCAAGCGGCAACGCGCCCGCCACGACCGCTGAGTATTCATTGCCGATCCCATAGAACCGGGTTCCGTAGGCGGGATCGTGCCCCAGCACCGAAAACCCCATCGTCGCACCACCGAAAACTGCGTCTAACACCACCGCCGTTACCGTAACCAGCGCCACGACCGTTAAACTCCCCAATCCCTCTGGCGACAGCTTCCACGCTAGAATCACCAGCCCACCAGCCGCGAGCGCCGCGAGAATCGCCACGACGACCGCATCGCCAATCGGCACGAGCGCCGCAGCCAACGTCCCGAAAGGTAGTGCCACCAGAAAGAGCGTCGCCGACCGCAAACCCGTGCGGCTCCAACGAAAAGTCCCAAGTATCAAGACCACTGCCAAAACTCCGATCAGAAGGGTCCAGACCGTCGTCCGCTCCTCATCCACGAAAGCCAGGCGGTCCTGAAGGGTCGCGGGATACACTGCGGTTTGGCGTTTCACTACCGCCACTCGTCCGGCCATCTCCGGTGGGGTTTGAACGCCGAGCCGATCCAGGAGCGTTGGAGCAAGGTCTTCGTTGCTCAAGAGCCCGGTCGTACGCGTGCCGGGCGAGTAGAGCACGCCTTTCGGGCCGCTTACGGCGAAGGGCGTCAGGTTTGCTTCGTGCGGTGGCGCGTTTGGAGTGGTGACCGCTACCGTACCTCCAAAGTCCCTCACCGCCTT
>JBGTDE010000383.1:0-6836 GCA_041748475.1 Rubrobacteraceae bacterium
AAAGGAACTCACTATAACGCCAGTTTTATCAGTCAAATTTTGGAGTATCGCGCTCGTGAGATCATGGATTTCGCCCTCGACACGCTAGACGAGGCTAGGGTCCGGGATCAAGCGCCAGGAGGCGTAGTTTTGACGGGCGGAGGCTCGCTTTTGGACGGTATGCCCGAGCTTGCGGAGTCCGCATTGAACATGAGATCCCGCGCCGCTACACCGCGACACATTAGAGGCAACGGTAAAGCTGTACTAAAGCCTCAGTATGCAACGGCTGTAGGTCTGCTATACTTCGGCGCGAAAAACGGTCACTCTGGACCAAAGGGTAAAGGCGGTGCTGCCGGCAACATTGGGGACATCGTCGCGGCGGTCAGGAGTTGGTTTCGGGGCGGATAGTCCAAAGGTGTTGGGAGATTGTAGGCGACGGAGGGCTGGAGAGGAATGTTGGACGCGGGAACGAACTATCTGGCGGTAATAAAAGTAGTCGGTATTGGCGGCGGGGGGACCAACGGGGTCAACCGTATGATCAACTCCGGTTTGCAAGGTGTGGAGTTCATTGCCATCAACACGGACGCGCAGGCTTTGCAGATGTGCGACGCGGACCAGAAGATCCACATCGGAGAGAAGCTGACGCGGGGTCTTGGCGCGGGGGCTGATCCGAAGATCGGGATGGAGGCCGCCGAAGAGAATAAGTCCGAGATTGAGGAGTCGCTGCGTGGCGCGGATATGGTCTTCGTCACGGCGGGCAAGGGTGGTGGAACCGGTACGGGTGCCGCGCCGGTGGTCGCCAAGATCGCTCGCGATTCTGGTGCTCTTACCGTGGGTGTGGTCACTAGGCCATTCGCCTTCGAGGGTCGGCGTCGTTCGACCTACGCTGAGGAGGGCATCAAGCGTCTCAAGGAGAACGTCGACTCGCTCATTATCATCCCTAACGACAGGTTGCTTCAGGTAGCAGAGAAGCGCACGAGCATGATGGACGCCTTCAAGTTGGCTGACGACGTGTTACGGAAAGGCGTCCAGGGCATCACGGACCTCATCACGGTTCCGGGTCTCATCAACCTCGACTTCGCCGACGTTCGCACGATCATGTCGAACTCCGGCTCGGCTCTGATGGGAATTGGCGAGTCTAGCAGTGAGAGCCGGGGAGCGGAGGCTGCCAAGTCCGCTATATCGAGCCCGCTGCTTGAGGCGAGCATCGATGGGGCGACGGGCATCATCTTGAACATTACGGGCGGGACGGACCTCGGTCTCTTCGAAGTCAACGAGGCGGCAGAGATCGTTCACAACGCCGCGCACCAAGATGCTAACTTGATCTTCGGCGCGGTCGTCGACGAGCAGTATGGCGAGCGTGTAAGTGTCACCGTGATCGCGACGGGCTTCGATCAGCGCCTGGCCGTTCAGCGTCGCGGAGAGCGAACGAGTACGGACCAATCCGAATCGACTCCCTCGCAGCCACAAGAAGAAGCGCCGATTCGCCAGGACGACGGCGACGTTCTGGACATACCCGCGTTCCTGCGACGCAGGTAGCCTGCCACGGCCAACGTGACTACAAGATCAACAGGCACCACACCGGCCTTCCCCTCAATAGACGAGGGGAAGGCCAAACTTGTTCGTGGACCAAGCGGTGCCATACACCTAGCTCCCGAGCCGGAGCCTGACAGTGTGCGCATCGCATTCTTCACCCGTCTGGGCGGTGTCTCCGAAACACCGTTCGACACTCTAAACGTCTCCACCAAAGTCGGGGACACTGAAGAGGCCGTATTCGAGAACCTATCCAGGATACGAGCCACGCTCGAAGATGCGCCATCGGCCTGGGTCAAGCAGCTCGCCGGGGATACAGTCGAGAGGGTGGTCGAAGCCGGGTTTGCCGGAGAGGCGGACGCACTCGTAACGCTCCGAAAAGGTCTTCCTCTGGTCGTGGGCGTGGCGGACTGTGTGCCAGTCGCTCTCGTGGGAGGAGAAGAAGTTGGGATGGTCCATTCCGGCTGGCGTGGAACCTTGTCGGGGATCTCGGGTAAGGCCGTGGCGGAGATCACCGGCACCGAAGCAACGGCTCCGGAAGTTCGAGCCTATATTGGTCCCTGCATTCGGCAGTGTTGCTATGAGGTATCCGAGGAGTTGGCGGCGGCGTTCGTAGAGCGATTTGGTGACGGGGTGGCTTCCGGGCGGCATCTGTCGCTTCCGGAGGCCATACGTCGGGATCTCGAATCCGTCGGAGTCGAGGATATCGTCGATCTCGGATTATGTACGGGATGTCGTGCGGATTTGTTCTATTCGCATCGCAAGGAGAAGCCCGTGACAGGTAGAAACCTTGCGGCGATCATGAGGCTGGGCGGGTGAGTACCTCCATGTCGGAGAGTGCGGTTCGGGATCGGCTCGCGCGCGTGCGGGAGAGTATAGACAGTGCCCTGGAGCGTAGCGGGCGCTCTCCGGGAGACGTGAAGCTTCTCGTGGCGAGCAAGTACTACGCGCCCGAGCAGATGGAGATTTTGCGGGATCTTGGCGTCGGTCTCGTGGGCGAGAATCGGGCCGAGGAACTCGTAGCCAAACAAGACGCTTACGGCGAGGATTTTGATTGGCATTTCATCGGACATTTGCAGCGTAGGAAAGCCAAAGACGTGGTTGGTCGGGTTGGTTTGATCCACTCGGTCGATTCGGTACGGTTGATAGAAGAACTGGCAAAACGTTCACCGGAGAATGGGGTGGATATTCTGCTCCAACTCAACGTTAGCGGCGAAGATTCCAAGTACGGCGCGAGCGAGGAAGAGGTCGAGGAATTGCTGGACTCGGCGGCGGGGAGTGAGGGTCGGGTACGGGTTCGCGGGTTCATGACTATCGCGCCGTTCGTGGAGGATGCGGAGGAAGTACGTTATATCTTCGTAAAATTGCGCTCGATTCGTGATAATCTAATGCGCGTTTGGAGTCCGCGTTTCGATCTTTCGGAGCTTTCCATGGGAATGAGCGGAGACTATGTCGTGGCAGTCGAAGAAGGTGCCACAATAGTAAGGATCGGACGGACGCTGATCGAGGAGGATAGCTCGTGAGGAGTATGGATGGGAGTTAGAGATCGTCTAGACGGCATCGCGGCCTGGTTTGGCTTTGGTGTGGACGACGAGAATTATTATGATGAAGAGGAAGAGGAGCAACAAAGCTATCGTAGCAGTGCCAGCGGTGCTCGTGACGCGGAACCGGGTCCAGCCGTGAGGCGCCTCGGCAGGACGGAGCGTTCTTCGGCCTTTGGTACTTCTCTTGGAGACCTCTTCGGCAGCGAAGGCCCGAGCCGTGAGCGCTACCCCGGCGGTGGCCAACCAGCGCACCTGCGCGCCGTACCGGATCAGCGGCCAACCAAAGTTAGCGTTCTGGAACCTTCCTCATTCAACGATGCCCAGGCTCTGGCCGATCGTTTCAAACGGCAGCAGCCGGTGATACTCAACTTGCAGAGCGTGGACGGGGATCTCAGTCGTCGGATGGTTGATTTTTGCGCGGGCCTGACCTACGCGATGGATGGACACATACAGACGGTGGCGAACCGCGTGTTCTTATTGACGCCGCAGAATGTGGAAGTCAGCGCGGAGGAGCGTAAGGCTCTCGCGGAGAAAGCGTTCTTCAACCAGCTCTAGCGACCGACGGCTGTCTGGTTGTATCGGGGGGTATCTTGAAAGCAGTAGGAGTTATCGGAGCGGGCAAGATCGGGGGTTCCCTCCTCGTCCGTCTGGCCGACACTGGGGACTACGAACTCAGCGTGAGCGATGTCCACGAAGACCAACTTCGACCGTACGCCGAGAACTACGGCATCCACACAACCTCTTCAAACCATGAGTTAGCCGAGAAAAGCGATCTCGTGATAGTCGCCGTCAAGCCCTGGGATGTCGGATGGGTTCTTGAAGAAATAGGTCCGGCACTGACAGAGAACAAGGCCGTCGCTAGCGTCGCCGCAGGCGTGACGATAGACGCCATGCAGGAGAAAGTTCCGGATGGTACGCCGGTCTTGCGCGTGATGCCGAACGTGTGCGCTTCGGTGGGGCTTGGGTCGGCGGTCGTCACGGCGAACGAGGCCGGTCGGGAGACAGTCCCGATGGTTATGGAGATCTTCCGTCACGTCGGGGATGCGATGGAGTTGCCCGAGCGTCTCTTCGACGCGGCCACGGCGCTTCACGGTTCCGGTCCCGCTTATGTCGCCCTTTTTGCGGACGCTCTAATACAGGCCGGGGTTCGTGAAGGAATACCCAGAGACATAGCTAGGAGGTTGGTGATCGGAACGATAGAAGGCACGGCGGTGTTGCTAAAGGACCGCAGCGCCCACCAGGTGCGCGACGAAGTGATGACCCCTGGCGGGACCACGGCGGCGGCGTTTGTTGCGATGGAGAAATCTGGTTTCGTCGGAGCGGTCTATGATGGAGTCAACGCCGCTACGGAACAGTCGAGGGGGCTTGGAAAATGAGGCCGGAGTTTGGCTACAGCATCGCGGAGTTGCTTTTGGGGGTCGTGGACTATGGGTTCTATATTCTCGTGGGTTTCATCATAGCTTCGATAGTGATAGGTTGGATCGGCGGTTTTCCGTCGAGCACGTTTTTGCAGGCGTTGTACGGGGCCGTGCGTTCCGTGGCGAATCCAATACTCGGGCCGATACGCAGCCGGTTGCCGATGTTGCAGATCGGGGGTTTTGGGCTAGACCTATCGCCCATAGTGGCTATCATAGGATTGAACATACTTTCGTTTCTGCTAACCACGATAATCGACATAGGTCTCAGACCGATAACGGGGTGATGAATTATGGCTATTAAACCACTGGACATAAGGCGCAAGGAATTCAAGAATTCGCTGCGAGGCTACGACCAGAATCAGGTGGACGATTTTCTGGATGCCGTCGCGGACGAGTTCGAGAAAATCTTCTCAGAGAACCAGAGGATGAAAGATCAAGTCTCGACCCTTCGAGAACGATTGGAGCAGTTCGACGAGTTGGAAGGATCCATCCGGGCCGCTCTGGTCCACGCCGAACAAGCCGCCACCGATCTGCGTCAATCCGCCGTCCGCGAAGCCGACGACACCCGTCGCTCCGCTGAACGAGACGCGGAGAATGAGATCACGAACGCTAAACGCGAAGCCGAGATGACGATTCAGGAGGCGAAGACTCGCTCGCACCAGATGTTGGCCGATACTTCCAGTCGGGTCGAAAGGGTGCAGGAGTCCTACGAAGCTCTGCGCGAGGCTCGGGGAACCTTCGCGGCGGACTTCCGGCATCTACTCAAGACCTACATGTCGGTCATGGAGAACATGGATGTCGCTACCGCCCAGGAGATAGAAACCTCCCTGCGCGACCGAATAGACCCCGAATCAATCGCTGTAGCCCGTCAGGCCGCCGCGAGTTCGGATCACCAATCAGACGACTCGCAAGACACGATCATCCAGCGCCCGACCGAACAAGCCGATCAAGCGCCTTCGGACTCCGACGAGATCGAGTCCGAAGAGCAAGCGGTTTCGGACGAAGCTCCGGCGTTTGGATCTCCTAATGAGCCCGTCGAGCGGCAGTACGAGCAAGAAGATCCCGGCGCGACACAACGCATGGACCCGGTCTTCCTGGACGAACAGGAACCTGAACCGGACACTACCTCGGAGCCCGAGAGCTACGAAGCGGAAGCTTCAGAGCCGGAGAGTTCCGAGCCGGAGACATCGGAATCGGAAGATCCAGAGACCGTGGAGCCCGAGGTTGAGCCGTCCACGGTATCTCAAGATGAGGCGCGAGATACGACGGACTCCGCGCAGTCAGACGACACCTCGGAACAGCCAGCGGTCGAAAGTTCCACAGAAGACTCTTCGACAGACGAGGACGACACCCAGGACAGCGCACCGGAGGGCGACTCCGAACCGGACAGCTTCTTCGAGGAGCCACCAAAGAGCGATGAGCGGACATCCCGCGCCGGACGCTTCCTGCGTCGGCGTGGCTAAAGGATTCGTAACCACCGCCAAAGACAGCGGCGTTATGTTGAATCTTCGAGTCTCGCCGGGGGCTGCCAAGACGGCCTTCGCGGGACTCTACGGAGATTCAGCAATAAAACTACGAGTCGCTGCTCCGCCGGAGAACGATCGAGCCAACGCCGCCGCTACGGATTTTCTGGCCGAGACATTGGGCGTTGCGCGTAACCACATGGAGATCATCGTGCGCGGGTGTACATCTCGGGATAAGGTCGTTCTCATCCAAGACAGCACCCTTGATGCGGTCGAGGCCCGTATCCTGCGGGCTGTAGGCGAGAGGTAAGTTCGTTGCCTGAGAGTAGCTTCGAGGTTGAGGCCGGTGACTCTGGCGAACGGTTGGATCGGCTGATATCGAGGCGACTTTCCGTCTCCCGGAGCGTCGCTCAACGTCTCTCACGATCCGGCTCCGTGCTCGTTGACGGCGAGGCTGCGAATCCATCCCACAAGGCCCGTCCCGGCGAAAAAATCGCTGTCAATCTGCCCGATACGGATCTGAAGCCCGAGGACATCCACGTCCCGATAGTCTTCGAGGACGAGTATCTGCTGGTGGTGGACAAGCCCGCCAACCTCGTAGTCCATCCCGGTGCTGGAAATCCTACC
The DNA here is from genome assembly GCA_041748475.1 of Rubrobacteraceae bacterium. Lineage (GTDB taxonomy): Bacteria > Actinomycetota > Rubrobacteria > Rubrobacterales > Rubrobacteraceae > JACDDK01. The sequence continues at coordinate 6,565 of JBGTDE010000383.1, forward strand.
GGGACGCTAGTAAACGCCCTTCTCGACCACGGCATCTCCGGCGGTGCCGATGATCTACGTCCCGGCATCGTCCACCGCCTGGATCGGGACACTTCCGGCCTGATGGCCGTCGCTAAAGGTGAACCTGCGTTCACTAAGCTCGTGGCCGCGCTAAAGGCGAGGAGCGTTACTCGCGTCTACCGGGCTATAGTCGAGGGAATAGGACTACCCGAGACCGGAACCGTTGATTCTCCGGTTGGCCGAGACCCTGGAAATCCCACGCTGATGACCGC
>JBGTDE010000384.1:0-3843 GCA_041748475.1 Rubrobacteraceae bacterium
GGGGTCCCCTTTGTAACGGCCAATTCCAACCGACACTGTGAGGTCCGGAAGCAACCCCTTCACGTATCGCTGGAGTCTGTCGGCCAAAGCGCGGGAGTTCTCGACGACGAGAGTCTTGTCTTCATCCGGGGAAGTTCCGACAAAGATGATTACATTGTCCGAACGAGGCCCGAGCAGGAAGTTCGTGAAGAGTTGCCGCGTCTGTAGCCGCGCCGCGTCCGCCAGCCGTCGCTTCAACTCCTGAATGGCTGATTCCTTAAGTCGGCGACGTTCCAGATACCGGGCGAAGCTGTCTATGTCCACGATCACTGCTATGGCCCCACGGGAGAGGTCCGCGCCCAGATATCGGGCGCGTTGCAACAGTAGATCCACTGATCCGTAATGCCCGTTCACGAGATCGTCGACAAAGTCCCCGCGCATTCCAAGCTCGGTCTCCAGCCGGATGCGCTGCTTATCCAACTCCGCCTCAAGCGCCCGACGTGCCCAGTAAAGAAGGACGACATCCTCTGGCGCAAGGGGTTTGTCTCGGAGATCCAACCATAAGTAACCCGCCGGAGCACCCGTCCCAATTGGCGTCCAGAATAACTCGACCTCCTCGACCCGCCAACGCTCCACCGGAACGGAGAGGAAGCCATCGGGCAACCGGGCATACCGATCCCGCCGCTCCCGGCGCGTCTCCTCCACTCCCGCGCTCCGCGATGCCCGCAAGTCGTAGTCTTCTAAGAGGGATTCGAGGGACGGGGATTTCTGGGGGATCGCGTCTTCGTTCTCTGATGCCTCCGTCGTGGTTGACAATCTCCCGACGGGATCCTCCAGCACGATCTGCCGCCCGAGGAGGCTCGAAATACGATCCATCAAGCTCTCGATGGAGGACTCTCCACCAAGACTCTCGAACAGCGCCCGCCCTGCACCATGCGACAGCAACAACAATCCACTCTCTCCCGCGAACATGGAGAGCAGACGTCGCAACGGAACGTCCGGCGGTATCGTATAAAGTCCAACTTTCAGCTTCGAGGCGGTCTTCACCACAGCAGCCGGAAACTCCTCCACCGAGCGCCGGACTATCGCGGGACAGCCGCCTTCCGCCATCTCCTCCAGAAAGTCCTCGTCCATCGCATCGCGGCTGACGACGGCTGCTTCACTGGGGGCCAGCCAGCCCTCCAGGGCTTCCTCGACCGAGATCCCTTTGACCTCGCGGGAGCCATCGCCAGAGACGGCGCGTGTCGCGCCCAGATCTTCCATCAAAATCCTTGCGAAGTCTTTCAGAAGCAAGTCGTCTCCGTTCGCAACTCGATGTAACTTACTGGATCATTTTGGTACCTATTGAGCGGAATGGCAAATCTACTATTCTGGATAGACTATCAGGATGGTAAAATTTCCTTGAATGTAATTTGCATCTTTGGCCTCCGTGACGGGGGCCGTATACTTGCCGAAAAGTCTCGACCAGAAAGGGTGAGCCGGTATCGCCGAAGAGCATATTGTCGTGCGGGGGGCACGCGAACACAATCTGAAAGACATTACCGTATCCCTGCCGCGCGACGTGATGACGGTAGTCACCGGACTCTCCGGGAGTGGCAAGTCCTCGTTGGCTTTCGACACCATATACGCTGAAGGTCAACGCCGCTACGTCGAGAGCCTCTCGGCCTACGCTCGCCAGTTTCTCGGACAGATGGACAAACCGGACGTAGACCACATCGACGGTCTCTCACCGGCGGTCTCCATCGACCAGAAGACGACCTCGAACAACCCGCGTTCCACCGTAGCGACTGTCACGGAGATCTACGATTATCTGCGCCTACTCTACGCTCGCGCCGGTCGTCCGCACTGTCACGTCTGTGGGTTTTCGGTGGCTTCATCTAGCCCGCAGCAGATGGTCGAGAAGGTGCTAGCGTTGCCGGAAAAGACGCGGTTCATGGTTCTTGCGCCGGTAGTTCGTGGTCGCAAGGGCGAGTATGGCAAGATGTTCAAGGATTTGGCCGAGGATGGGTATGCGCGCGTTCGGGTCGATGGAGAGTTGCACGAGTTGCCCGTGGATCTCGGTCTCGACAAGAAGTACAAGCACGACATCGAAGTGGTTGTGGACCGGCTCGTGATCCGGGAGGGCATAGAACGCCGTCTTACGGACTCTATCGAAACGGCCCTGAAGCTTGCCGACGGCCTGGTCCTCGTGGAGACGGTCGACGGCGAAGGTGGCGGCGATTCGATGCTCTTCTCTGAGAGCTTCACTTGCACCAACTGCGGCGCGTCCATCGCGGAGATTCAGCCCCGAACGTTCTCGTTCAACAGCCCGCACGGAGCCTGCGACCGGTGTGATGGACTTGGAAGCCGGTTGGAGATAGACTCCGCGCTCGCCATCCCGAACGAGGATCTCAGCGTAAACGAGGGTGCGGTAGTCCCGTGGTCCAATTCTCAGACCCAGTACCATAGGAGCATCTTCGGGGCTCTGTCCGAGAAATACGGCATAGACCTTGATGTTGCGTGGCGGGATCTCCCGGAGGAGCATCGGAACACGATACTTTTCGGTACGAACGGAGATCGCATCTACGTTTCGTACCGCAACCGCTACAATCGCCGTCGTCAGTACATGACTCAGTTCGATGGTGTGGTCGGAAACCTAGAGAAACGCTACACCGAGACGGATTCCGAGTACCGGCGAGAGAAGATCGAAGAGTTCATGAGCCAGGTTCCCTGCCCGAAATGCAAGGGTGCCAGGCTCCGCCCCGAGGCTCTGGCCGTTACGGTTGGAGAGACGAACATATCCGAGTTCACGTCCCTCTCGGTTTGGAAAGCTCAGGAGTTCTTCGAGGGTGTCGATTTCACGGCGCGGGAGTGGTTGATCGGGGAGCGGGTCGTCAAGGAGATCCGTGAACGCCTCGGTTTTCTGGTGGATGTCGGCCTCGGCTACCTGACTCTGGGGCGTTCGGCGGGGACTCTCTCTGGCGGCGAAGCGCAGCGCATCCGGCTCGCGAGTCAGGTCGGAAGCGGGCTCGTAGGCGTATTGTACGTTCTGGATGAGCCGTCCATCGGGTTGCATCAGCGGGACAACCGGCGGTTGTTGACGACGCTTGAGAAGCTGCGGGATCTCGGGAACACGCTTCTGGTTGTGGAGCACGACGAGGAGACTATCCGGGCGGCGGACTACGTGGTAGATGTTGGTCCGGGAGCCGGTATTCATGGCGGAGAAATCGTCGCGATAGGCGATGTGGAGGATATAGAGGCCGAGGAGCGTTCCATCACGGGAGATTTCCTCTCGGGTCGTCGACGCATAGAGCCTCCCGAAGAGCGGCGCGAACCGACCGGTGTGATCGGCGTGCTCGGGGCGACGGAGAATAACCTCAAGGACGTGGATGTTGAATTTCCGCTCGGCGTGTTTACGACCATTACAGGCGTTTCCGGGTCCGGCAAGAGCACGCTCGTGAATGAGATTCTGTACAAGGCACTCGCCAACGCTGTTGGCCGAGGTAAGCATCGACCGGGGCGGCATTCCGGGTTGCGGGGTGTGGAGAGCGTCGACAAGGTCATCGAGATAGATCAGAGTCCAATAGGTCGTACGCCACGCTCGAACCCGGCTACTTATACGAAGGTCTTCGACCATATCCGCCAGCTTTTCGCGGCGACAGCCGACGCCAAGATTCGGGGCTACAAGCCGGGACGTTTCAGTTTCAACGTCAAGGGCGGACGATGCGAGGCTTGCAAGGGCGACGGCCAGATCCGCATCGAGATGCACTTTCTGCCGGATGTCTACGTGCCGTGCGAGGTCTGCAAGGGTCGTCGCTACAACACTGAAACTCTGCGGGCTACCTACAAGGGAAAGTCCATCTCGGATGTTCTGGACATGACCAT
>JBGTDE010000385.1:0-4220 GCA_041748475.1 Rubrobacteraceae bacterium
CACCGCGCTCCAGCGCCACAGTGGACACATCGAGGGCAGTGACCCGCCAGCCCCGCTCGGCCAGCCAGATCGCATCCGCACCCTCGCCGCAGCCGACGTCGAGCGCCGTCCCGCCACCGAGTTCCGACACGTGGCCGACCAAGTGGTGGTTGGCTTCGCCGCTCCACAAGTGATTTCGGGAGCGGTACCGCTCGTCCCAAAACTCCTGGGTGAACTTCTCTGTCATTAGCGGCTCCCTACTATGGTGGACGATGTGAGATCTCGGTGAGTATCAACAGCGTAGCCCGTGTCCTCGGCAACGAGATCCGCGTTGATGTGGGCTCCAGCCATCGCGCCAGCATTGGCGGCACCTAAGACTTGGCCAAATGGGTCGGCGACGTTGCCCGCGACCCACACTCCCGGGACGGTCGTGGCTCCTGTAGCGTCGGCGGGTACGTAGCTGCCGAGAACGTGACCGGAGATCTCCCGCTCGGCAGTTTCCAATCCCAGAGCACTCAGCACCTCCGCACGGGCAAGGAAGCGCGGCGCGACCACGACGGCCTGGCGTGGGACAAACTCACCAGAACGCATACGGACACCCGTGAGCCGATCGTCCTGGACTTCGAGCGAAGCGACCTCCCCTTCCACGACGGTGATGCCGCGTGCGGCCAACTGCTCGGTTTGCTCCTCAGTGAGGCCGGGTGAGGTGTGCCGAAAAAGTACCACGTCGGCGCTCAACTGCCGGAACAGCAGAGCCTGATGCACGGCCATGGGGCCAGAGGCCAGGATGCCGATCTGCTGATCGCGGACCTCCCACCCGTGGCAGTACGGACAGTGCAGCACGTCGCGTCCCCAACGCTCTCGGACCCCCGGAACGTCCGGCAACTCGTCGACGAGGCCCGTAGCCACGAGCAATCTGCGAGCGTTGACAGAGCCGACATCGTCGAGAGCTACGGTAAAACCGCCTTCGACGCGCTTGACTGAAACGACTCGTCCGGTTTGTATCTGGGCACCGTAGCCTCGGATCTCCGCCCGGCCCTTTTCGAGAAGTTCGGCAGGGCGGATTCCATCTCGGCTCAGAAACCCATGCACGGCGGCAGCCGGAGCATTGCGCGGCTCGCCCGCGTCAATGACCAGCACGGATCGCCGGGATCGCCCAAGCATCAACGCTCCGCTTAGACCAGCGGCCCCGCCCCCGACCACCACGACATCGTAGTTTGCTGCGTCTTGACTATCAGTTGCCGACATCTCATGCTCCTTGTCTAAGAGTTTTTAGTACCGAATCAACCCCGTTGCTCATGTACAAAAGACGATATTTCGATACGAGACCAGTATCGTTGCCTCTCTTGTTAACGCAAAGAGCGAAAATTTGGGATTTATGAGACGATTTTTGGTTTATTGTTAGAGAGCGTGCTGATGGTTATCTGAGAGTAGGGAGAGGAGTGTGAGCGGTTGTGATGAGGATACTGGACCGACGAGGTAATGGTCCACCGGTCCACACCTACGAGCCGGTGCCGGGGGTGCCGCCCGTGAACGTCTTGAGGTTCGACGGTCGAACGACGCCTGCGAGCGATTCACCTACGAGACGTGCCCACTCTCATGATTTTCTCGGCTTCGTCTACTTCGAGCGGGGCGGCGGGTCGTTGCGTCTGGACAACCGGGAGTGGCCGGTGGAGGACGGCGACGCGTATGTGATCTCACCCGGCGAGGTGGTTGGAGCGGGAGATGGCGTGAGCGCCTTCTACAAGGCTCAGGGTTGGTCCGTCTCCTTTCCTCCCGAGGTTCTCGGTTCCCAGGCTCCTGGCTCATTCCTCTCTTGGCACGCCCATCCGCTGCTCTTTCCCTTCGTGGGTGGTGCTGCCGGAGGCGTTCAGCGCTTGCAGGTGCCCTCCAATGAGCGGCCTTTGTGGTCCGAACGTTTCTCCGCTCTTGATAGGGAGCTGTCCGAGAGACGTGATGGCTACCGGGAAGCGGTTCTTTCGCATCTGACGCTCCTTCTCGTGGATTTGTCGCGCTTGGCGGCGGACATCGTGGGAGATCTCAGACTAAATGATGAGTCCCTGCTCGCTGAAGTTTTCGGCTTCATTGAAGAGCATTACGGTGAGCAGATCTCTCTAAAGGACGTGGCGCGGGCTGTGGGACTGACACCAGGACACCTAACCACGGTCGTTCGGCGCAAGACGGGACGGACAGTCCTTGAGTGGATCTCCGAGCGACGCATGTCCGAGGCTCGCAAATTACTCGTGCAGACCGACCTTACGACAGAAGACGTGGGTTGGAAGATAGGCTACGGAGATTCAGCATACTTCGTCCGGCGCTTTCGTCGCGCCCATGGCACAACCCCGCTCGGCTGGCGTCGCGCCGGGCGCCCGTGAGAGAGCAATTTGATGTTCCAACCTGGCCAACCACTGACAGCCTAGATGGGCAAACTGAGACACAAACCCTGGGTTCTGTCGGGAAGTTGGTGATGAGACGAAAGAGGGAGTAGCGTAGGCACCGAGTGGTTGCTACGATGCATGCGTGATCTGACGCAGAACACGAGCGTGCGCTCGGTCTCCTCCGGGACCATCTGCTTACCAGAGAGATAGGTCCAAACTAGAGAGGAGATCTTCGTGCGCGTCCACCATTTCGAGCCACCTACTTGCCTGGGCTGCGGACACTCATCAACCTTCACCTGTCGGCGGTCGTCCCAGGCTGGTCACTACCTGATGAAGCCGTCGCCGTCCACATCGACCACAACTACGGGGAGTATGTCACGGACCCTTGGGTGATCGAGCATACCACCCTGCTCGCCACCGAGGGCTGGCGCGTGCTTGCCGCCATCCACCGTCCGAAGGCCCAGCCGTGTAGGGAAAACTCTCTCGTTGTGAAGGAGGTAGATAATGTCGAAAATAGATAATTCGGCGGCACGCCGAGCGTGGTAACCCACGCCAAAAGTTTAAGCGTTTTGTAAGGGTCCGGAAAGGTCCACGTAAGATCCGGGGTTTATCTTGGTCATACTGATAAGCGCCCCGATCTCCAGACATCCCAAACGACGCGAAAGGAGCCTGATGCCGGATGAAGACCACACCCGCCCCGAGAGAAGCCCATCTGGAACCCAAACGGTTGGCCGTACAAGCGGAGAAGGTTCTGCGCGGTAACGATATGGGAGGCTGGACGAAGGCCGCGCCGGACCTCTATCCGCACCAGTGGAGTTGGGACTCGGCTTTCATCGCCATTGGCATCGCCCACTACGACACCCGCCGCGCCGCACAAGAGATCCGGCGGCTACTCGACCACCAGTGGAAGAACGGAAAAATACCCCATATCGTCTTCAACCCCGATGCTCCGCCGGAGAGCTACTTCCCCGGTCCCGAACACTGGGCCAGTGCCGCCGCGAATGCTCCCAACGCTCCGCCCAGACCCGCTCTTACCAGCGGCCTCTGTCAGCCGCCCGTCCACGCCATCGCCATACGCCGCATCCTAGAAATCGCAGAGAAGCAAGGTGGCGATACCGACGAAGCGCGAGAGTTCCTCCGCGAGGTCTATCCGAAGCTCCTTGCCTGGCACCGCTACCTGGCTACTTACCGGGACCCCGAAGAGTCCGGGCTCGTGACCATCTACCACCCCTGGGAGAGCGGAACGGACAACTCTCCGCGCTGGCACGCCGCCCTACAGCGGGTCGAGGTTGGGAACATGCCCGAGTATGAGCGTCGCGACCTTCAGCACGTCGCGGACCCTTCAGAGAGACCTGTCCAAGACATCTACGACCGCTTTATATGGCTCGTGGAGCTTATAAAGCGAGCCGGCTGTGATGAGAGCATTGTCTACGACACCAATCCTTTTCTGGTCAAGGACGTGCTGATGAGCGCCATCCTGGTCCGCGCCAACGAGGCGCTGCTGGAGATAGGAGATATAGTCGGAGCACCGGATGAGGACCGCGCCACGCTCCAGCACTGGATAGAACGCGGACGCCGGGGGTTGGAGGAACGCTGGGACACGGATCTCGGCCTCTGCCTCGACTACGACCTGCTGGATAAGTCGCCGCTCAAGGCTCGCACCATCGCCGGCTTCTCTCCCCTCATAGCCGGTACTGAAGATCCGAAACGGCGCGACTCTCTGCTCAAGACCTTCGACTCGATCTTGTTCGCGGGACATCCGGACCTGCGCTGGCCGCTGCCGCCGAGCACCAGCCCGGAGGAGACTAGGTTTCACCCCCGAAGCTACTGGCGCGGTCCTGTCTGGCCGGTCATGAACTGGCT
>JBGTDE010000386.1:0-12651 GCA_041748475.1 Rubrobacteraceae bacterium
CGCGTCTTCGACCGCTTGTTCCGGTTCTGGGATGCCTTTCAAACGTAGCAAGTGGACTGCAACGAGGCGGGCTTCGTCGGCCAGGTCTTGAGGTACTTGTTCGCCTTTTAGGAATTGGACGCTCTCCCGGACTTCAAGAGCGTTGCCGATGGCTCGCCCGAGAGGATTGTCCATGTCCGTGATGATCGCTGAAGCTCGCACGTTCAGAGATTCGCTGAGACTGACGAGTAGGTCGGCTAGTTCGCGGGCGTCTTCGAGGGTCTTCATGAAAGCGCCCGCGCCGCACTTCACGTCGTAGAGAAGGTGTCCCGCGCCGGTCGCGGCTTTCTTCGAGACTATAGACGAGCCAATTAGAGGGAGAGAATCGACGGTTCCGGTCGTGTCGCGTAGGGCGTAGATCTCCTTGTCCGCTGGAGCGAGCTCACCTGCTTCGATGATCGCCAGACCCACGTCTGCCACCTGGCGTTCGAAGCGGTTGCGTGATAGGTCCACGGAGAAGCCGGGGATGGCTTCTAGTTTGTCTATCGTACCGCCGGTGGTTCCAAGACCGCGACCGGAGAGTTTGGCTACAGGTGCTCCACAGGCGGCGGCTATTGGCAAGGAGATCAGGGATATCTTATCCCCGACCCCACCAGTAGAATGCTTGTCCACGCATTCGGGAAAAGAGTAAGCATCTCCCGATTCAGCCATCGCTTTGGTCAGAGCGAGCGTTTCGTCGTAGTCCATGCCGTTGATGAAAATAGCCATCAGTAGCGCCGACATCTGGTAGTCCGGGACATCGCCCGCCGTGTAACCGGCTACGGCTTCGTGGATCGCCTCGGGGGCGAGGTTTCCGCCGAATTTCTTGATCTCTATGGCATCTAGTACGGTGTTTACGCTTGACATGATCCTCTCCCAACCCTAGCGTGCCGTCGCTGACAATCTTAACGAGCTTCTACACCAGGAAACTCTCTCCCGGTAGACTGTCCGCCTCCACGCCGAGCCACGCCGCCACGGACGCCCCCACGTCCGAGAAACCGTCGCGCACGCCGAGACCCCGTCCTTCGCTGCCACCGATGACGAGCAGCGGTACGCGCTCGCGGGTATGGTCCGTCCCCTTGAACGTGGGATCGTTGCCGTGATCCGCGGTAATAATCAGCAGGTCTTCCTCGGTGAGTGCGGCTCGTATTTCCGGCAGACGTTCGTCAAAGCGTTTTATGTTTTCGGCCATGCCTTCCGGATCGCGGCGGTGGCCGTATTTCGCGTCGAAGTCAACCAGGTTCGCGAAGATAAAACCGGACTCCACACGATTCAAGGCTTCCAGGATGGCGTCGACTTTCGCCGAGTCGTCGGGTGGGGCGGGGAGGTGTTCGGTGATGCCCTGGCCGTCGAAGATGTCCCGGATTTTGCCAACAGCCACCACGTCATGACCGGCGTTCTTTATTCCGTCCATATAAGTCTCGCCTGGTGGTTCGATGCCGTAGTCGTGGCGATTTTCGTTCTCGCGTTCGTAGGCTCCGGCTTCGCCGTGGAAAGGGCGGGCTATGACTCGCTCAACGAGGATTTCGTCGCCGCCGATCAGCATTTCGTGGGCTTTCTCGCAGGCTTCGTAGAGTTCTCCGAGCGGTATCACGTCGGTGTGGGCGGCAATTTGGAAGACTGAGTCAGCGGAAGTGTAGACGATCCAGGAGCCGGTCTTCTCCTGATCCGGCCCCAAATCTTCGATGATCTCCGTCCCCGAAGCGGGACGATTCCCAATAACCTCTCGCCCGGTCTCATCCTCGAATCGCATCAGGATATCTTCAGGAAAACCCTCTGGATATGTCGGCAACGCATCCTCCAGCACTATCCCCATCATCTCCCAATGCCCAGCCAACGTAGCCTTAGCCGCAGCTCTCTCGACCATAAGACCATACGAAGCCTCCGGCGACGGCGCCGCTGTAACGCCTTCCATCTCCACCACGTTGCCGAGACCCAGAGCCTCCAGGTTAGGTGCGTCGAGGCCGCCGGTGGCTTGGGCGGTATTCGACAGAGTGTTCGCGCCTTCATCTCCAAAGGCTTCCGCGTCGGGGGCGTGACCCGCTCCGAGGCCGTCCAATACCACGACGATTGCTCTGCGTCCCATTCGTATCCTTCCGTGAAGCTCTCCGTGGAGGCTATCTTAGCGGCTGATGGGGTTCGTCGCTCCGCCGTAGGGGTAGAATAAGATCGTGTCCGAAATGCAGAGTACCCAGAGTCCCAAAACCCGCAAGGCAACACTCGGCGATTTTGAGGGTGTACATGCTCTGGCCGTGCAACTCGCCGAAATCGTCGGCGATGACGAGCCAGATGCGGAGCAGGTCCGCACGATACTAGAAGAACTCCTGGAAGAACCCCGAGCGCGAGTCATAGTAGCCGAAAGAGAGACCGGCATAGTCGGGGTGGCGACCCTTTGGATCAAGCCGGATCTCGCCCACGGCGATACGGTCGTGGAAGTGCCAATGCTCGCAGTCGCCGAAGACGCCCGCCACTCCGGAGTCGGTCGCCAGCTCATACTCAGCATCCGGGACATAGCCGTCGAACACAACGCTGGACTAATAGAACTCGTCGCTACTCGCGACAACGTAGCCGCCCAAGATTTCTACCGTTCACTAGGCTTCGTCGAAGCCGACGTGATCCCCCTGGAATTCGTAGGCGATATCCACAACCCGCCGGACAAATAGACTTAGAACAACCCGCGATACGCCAAAACCAGCAACGCTGCCACTAGCACGCAAACCACCAGAGACCGCAAGAAGCTGACTTCCCGCACTTTCCACAGCCCAACGGACATCAGCACGACCCCGAAATAAACCACCGCTACCCACCGCAAGACCGGAACCGCCAGAAGCGGAAGCCCAAACCCCAACGGATAAGCCACGATCCGCCACGTAACCGCATACCCGAAACGCCCGCCAAAAGTACCAGCGAAGTACAACAACGCCAGAGCGAGCGAGAGCGGCAGCGGAGCTATAAGCCCAAAAAACGCGGCCCCAAGACCACCAAAAAAGAACCACACGACCGCCGTTAAGACACCACAGGACTGCAAAAACAACCCCGGCGCCCGAGGGTCCGGCACCCGAGGCAAAACCTCGAAGAACCGCACCGGATGCACCAGCAGCGTGGAGAGCAACCGCCCGTAGCTCGTAAACGGTCGGGAGACATCCCAGTCGCTCGCCCCACCCCGGATAGTGTCGATGTTGTAGCCACGCTTCGCCATGCGGGTGAGTATAGACTGCATAGATGCTTTCCTCGATTTAGTGTTCGAGTTTTTGGCGACCGGTAAACGGTCTTCTATCCTCTATAATCCTACTTAGGTTACGCAGACGAACACCAGAGAAGAGGTTGCGAGCATGGCGAATGATCCCTTCGGCGCGCATAAGACGCTTGATACTAGTTCTGGCGAGGTCGAACTCTACAGTCTGAAGACGCTGGACGAGAAGGTCGATACCGACCTCTCCACGCTTCCTTACTCCATCCGCGTGATGCTGGAGATCCTGCTTCGCAACGCGGGCGGCAAGTTCGTCTCCGAAGAAGATGTGGAGGCTCTGGCTAACTGGCCGGAGTCCATCGGGGGGGAGCTAGCTTATCTTCCGGCTCGGGTGGTTATGCAGGACTTTACCGGGGTTCCGGCTATCGTGGATTTGGCGGCGATGCGGAGTGCCATGCAGGAGGTTGGAGGGGATCCAAGCAAGATCAACCCTCTAGTCCCGACGGACCTCGTGATCGACCACTCCGTTCAGGTAGACGCCTTCGGCTCCGCCGCCGCGCTCCAGTTCAACGCGGAACGCGAGTTCGAGCGGAACCGCGAACGCTACGAGTTCTTGAAGTGGGGCCAGCAAGCCTTCGACGACTTTACCGTCGTCCCGCCCGCTACGGGCATCATCCACCAAGTTAACCTGGAGTATCTGGCTAAAGGCGTGCTCGTGAAGGACGGCGTTGCTATGCCGGATACGCTCGTGGGTACGGACAGTCACACCACCATGATCAACGGTCTCGGCGTCCTCGGTTGGGGTGTGGGCGGCATCGAGGCCGAAGCCGTCACCCTCGGCCAGCCGTACTACATGCTCGTTCCGGAGGTCATAGGCTTCAAGCTGACCGGCGCTCTGCAGGAGGGCGTAACCGCCACCGATCTCGTGCTGACTGTTACGCAGATACTTCGGTCGCACGGTGTGGTCGGTAAGTTCGTGGAGTTCTACGGCGAGGGATTGTCCCGGCTTTCGTTGCCGGATCGAGCGACCATCGCGAATATGTCGCCGGAGTTTGGGGCGACCTGCACGTTCTTCCCGACGGACGACGAGACGTTGAAGTACCTGCGCGGCACGGGTCGCGAGGAGGAGCTTGTCGAGCTTGTGGAGGCGTACTACAGGGAGCAGGGGCTTTTCCGTACCGAAGAAGCACCGGACCCGGAGTTCTCCGAGACGCTGAAGTTGGATATGGACACCGTGGAGTCGAGCCTCGCGGGGCCGCGCCGTCCGCAGGACCGGGTTGCGCTCTCGGACATGCAGCCGTCGTTCCGGCAGGCGCTAGCGGATATGGTCGGCACGGATCACGCGCTGGTCAGTAACGGTTCGAAGGACGACGCCTACAACCACGCCGACGAGGAATCCTTCCCGGCCAGCGACACTCCCAACCCGGATATCAAGACCCACACCGACGACGACGCCGAGAGCATGGAGGCCAGCGACACACCCGCCGGAGCCGCCGACGCGACGGGCGAGGGCGAAGGCGACCCTACCTCTGGCGCGGAGCCGGAGGGTGACGAGACCGAGGCCGTGCCGGATGGTTCGATCACGGTGACCGTCGACGGCGAGGAGATGTACATAAAGCACGGCTCGGCTGTCATCGCGGCGATCACGAGTTGCACCAATACTTCGAACCCGTCCGTGATGGTCGGCGCCGGACTGCTGGCGAAGAAGGCCGTCGAGAAGGGTTTGAAGGTAGCGCCGCACGTAAAGACCAGCCTCGCGCCGGGCTCGAAGGTCGTGACCGAATACCTCCAGACGGCGGGCTTGCTACCGTACCTCGAAGAGCTGAAGTTCGACGTGGTTGGTTATGGTTGTACGACGTGCATCGGGAACTCCGGGCCGCTGGCCGAGGAGATCTCCGAAGCCGTCGAGGAGAACGATCTCGTGGTGGCCGCCGTTCTCTCGGGTAACCGGAACTTCGAGGGCCGCATCAACCCGGACGTGAAGGCCAACTACCTCGCGTCGCCGCCGCTCGTGGTGGCGTACGCGCTGGCCGGTACGGTGGATATCGACCTGTCCAAAGACTCGCTCGGTGACGACAAGGATGGCAACCCAGTCTATCTAAAGGATGTATGGCCGTCGCAGGACGAAGTGGCCCGGGAGATCGAGAACGCTCTCGACCCCAGTATCTACGAGAGACAATACGCCAACGTCTACACCGGCAACGAGCAGTGGAACGAGGTGGATGTCCCCGAGGGCGACCTCTTCGAGTGGGACCCGGACTCCACTTACATTCAGGAGCCGAGCTTCTTCAAGGGCATGAGCCCGGACCCCGAGGACTTGACGGACATCGAAGGCGCTCGCGTGTTGGTGAAGGTCGCTGATTCCGTTACCACGGACCACATCTCCCCGGCGGGTGCGATCCCCTCGAAGATGCCAGCGGGGCAGTACCTGATCGAGAAGGGCATAGACTCTCGTAACTTCAACTCGTTCGGCTCCCGGCGCGGCAACCACGAAGTAATGGTGCGTGGCACCTTCGGCAACATCCGCCTGCGCAACGAACTAGCTGGCGGCAAAGAAGGCGGCTACACTGTCCATCTCCCCGATGGTGAAGAGACCACCATCTACGAAGCCAGCCTCAGATACGAGGAAGAAGGCGTGCCTCTGCTGGTGCTCGCGGGCAAGGAGTACGGCTCCGGCTCCTCGCGGGACTGGGCGGCGAAAGGCTCGTTCCTGCTCGGCGTGCGGGCTGTCATAGCCGAGAGCTTCGAGCGCATCCACCGCTCCAACCTTATAGGCATGGGCGTCCTTCCCATGCAGTACGCCGAAGGAGAGACCGCCGAATCCCTCGGAATAACCGGCCACGAATCCTTCAGCATAGCCGGACTAGGGGACATATCACCCGGCAAAGAGCTAACCGTAAAAGTCCAAACCGACGCCGGTGAAGAGAAAGAGTTCGCCGTAAAAGCCCGCGTAGATTCGCCGGTCGAAGTCGAGTACCTGCGCAACGGCGGCATCCTGCAAACGGTTCTGAGGCAGCTACTCAAAGAGGGTGATGAGTAGAACGCCGCAGGGGGAGAAGAGGCCGTGCCAAACAAAGTGTTGGTAACACGCGAGATCCCCGAGGCCGGACTCAGACTCCTCGAATACTTCGACGCAACGGTCCTACACGAGCGCCCACCGACCCGCGATGAGCTGCTCGACGCCGTAAGTGGCGTGGACGCCATCCTCTCCACCGCTACCGAGAAGATCGATGGCGAGCTTCTGGATGCAGCCGGAAGCGACTTGAAGGTAGTCGCCAACATGGCCGTCGGCTACGACAACATAGACGTACCGGCAGCCACCGAACGAGGTGTGACCGTCACCAACACACCTGGTGTCCTGGACGAGACCACAGCAGATGTCGCCTTTATGCTCATGCTCGCCGCAGCCCGGCGCTTAGGTGAGTCCGAGCGTGTCTTGCGGGCTGGAGATTGGGAATGGTGGGGTCCGAAACTGTTCATGGGACCGGACGTGTGGGGCAAGAAACTCGGCATCGTGGGGATGGGGCGCATCGGGCGAGCCGTGGCGAGGCGCGGACTGGGATTCGGAATGGAGATCCTGTATCACAACCGCTCTCGCAACGAAGAAGCCGAGAACGAACTAAACGCCCGCTACCTCGAACTCGATGATTTGCTGGAAACAGCCGATTTCATCTCCATCCACACGCCTCTAACCGACGAGACCCGGCACCTTATAGGCGCAACACAACTCCAAAAGATGCAATCGACATCCGTCTTAGTAAACACCTCCCGAGGCCCGGTCGTAGACGAAGCCGCTCTAGCCGAAGCTCTCTCCGAGCGTCGCATCTTCGCCGCGGGACTCGACGTGTACGAAGAAGAACCGAAAGTCCATCCCAAGCTCCTGGAACTAGAAAACGTAGTCCTCGCACCGCACATCGGCAGTGGCTCCATCGAGACCCGCGACAAGATGGCCGCGCTCGCCGCCGAGAACATCGTGGCTGTGTTGAATGAGGAAGCTCCTAAGACACCAGTTAAATCTTAGGAGTTTTCTGGCTGAGTCTGTTCGAGGCTAGATAATATTTCTTCTAGGGTTGGATCGCCGATGATGCTATCTCGTTCTTCGGTGTAGTTGCCGTATCCGCTCCCGAACTGGTTGATAAATCTAACCGTATCCGCTATGCCGATCTCGCGGGCGAGCAACGTTATGGCTTGTTCGGTCACTTCATTCAGTGGACGCATATCAATCTCCGCCTTCTAGCTCTCCGATCAATTCTAACGGGGTGACGATCTTTGTCGAGCTAGTATTCATCCTTTTGGCCTTTTTATAGAGTCGATCATCGCAGGTGCAAAAGTAATCCACACGAGCTTCGATAGCTAAAGCCAAGTGTAGAGCATCCAGTGGCTTTAGGCTGTTCGAGATCAAACCCTCAGCCCTTCGTTCAATGGCTTCGTCAGCCTGTAAATAACGGCTAGCTTTGGCGGATACTTCAAGGGCGTACCGTTTGCGGGCCGGATGAGGGTTGCGTTCGGTCTCGAAAGCGTGAGCTTCGGAGAAAACAAGGCTCACTTCACCAGCTTCGGCGAGCGAGATCACACCAATAATAGCCTCGGCTTCGAGAGTGATGCGTACCTGGGATCTGGTATCCAAAGGTCTCTGAACACTGCACATGTCTAGATAAATCTCCAACATACGAGCAATCTACACGTCCGGTTTCTCGACCGCAATCCAAGAATGGCCATGACACTTCTAGCCAGAGCTTACGAAAAACAATCTAAAGTTCACCCAAAGCTGTTGAAGTTAGAAAATCTAGTACTCTCGCAGCATATCGGAAGCGGCTCCATCGAGACCCGCGACAAGATGGCCACGCTCGCCGCCGAGAACATCGCCGCAGTGTTGAGCATTGGAGAACCGAAGCCGCCAGTTAACTAGCGAGCGTCACACCGATAAAGTCACCGCCACTTCCGGGGCCTACGCGCTAAGCCGCTCGTAACCGTTAGACTCTGGGCTCCCTTGACGTAGAGGAAAGTAGCAATTATCATATTTGGACACGGTTGGTATTGCAAACTAGTTTGAATAGAGATAGAAATGGATGAGCTAGAGCGCATAAAGTTTGTAACGGTGAGCTACGAGCTGCTTCAGGGTTTGGGGGGAGTTGCCGCTGGTAGCTGCGCTCGTAGTCGCGCTATCTTGGCCGGTGGATGAGGGTGCCGTCGTGTCCGCTCTGTACGTCGAGTTGGTTTTGACTTTCATCACGCTGACGTTCATCGGCCTGTATTTCGTCGTCGGTGGAGTACTCGATCATCTTCTGCTGACGCGCGTTATGAAGCACGTTGTGGAGGAGCGATAATGTCTCTAGTCGAAAGAGAGAATACGATGCGGGACCTGGAGCGCGTGAAGTTCGTTACAGAGAACTACGAGCAACTCCAGGGCCTAAGGTGGGTATGGATAGGTCTCTATTTTTGTCTCTATCCTTTGTTTATTCTGGCCATTCCGTCCACCGTCGTATCTGTTTTTTGGGCCTTGCCGTTGACAGCTTTGTTCGTCGTAATCGCGGCGGGAATGTTCTGGGCTCAGCGAGCTATTGGTAGGTACTACAAGCGCAGGTTCGGAGAGGTGAGGCACAAACGCTGGACCGATACTTTTACGCTGCCTGTAATCGCTAGTTTGATCGTCCTTATCGCTGCGTTTTTTGTTAATGAGACCATCCATCCTCCGGTGGACTTGGCTCTGCTGGGCTTTGGAGTGATCATGCTCGTGGTTTTCTGGCCGGATCGCCGCTTCAGGATTCACTATCTCGTCATGATGCCGTTTTTCGTGGCTGCGAGCTTTCTGCCACTGTGGGGTGTATGGTCTACCGGTTGGAGTCCAGATTTCGGCAGCGGTGACGTATTCCCTCTGTTTCTAGGTCTCTACTGGGTAGTCGGCGGCATCTTCGATCATTTGCTTCTGGTCCGCACCATGAAGTCCGTGCCGGAGGAGGCTGATGGCGGAGCCGTTTGAGGAACTGGCGGGTCTGGACCGTCTGATCCACGAGCCCGCCCGGCTGGCGATCATGACCGCTCTATCAGCCTCCGAAGGCGCGGACTTCCTCTTCTTGCAGAGCCTGACAGGTCTGACGAAGGGCAACCTCTCTAGCCATCTCTCCAAGCTGGAGAAAGCGGAGTTGGTGGAGATAGAGAAAAAGTTTGTAGATAAGATACCGAACACTTATATTTCTCTTACTAAGAAAGGCCGCGCCGCCATAGGTGAGCACTGGGAGCGTCTGTACCGCTTGAGGAACAGCACGAAGCAGTAATGAACGAGCCCGCCGGAAACGTTCACAATTAGTCTTCGCCATCGAGTCAATGCGAAGCCCACGCAGCATAGAGAGGAGCTACAAGTTGGAAGATCACGTAGCAATGGTCACTGGAGCCGCCCGAGGCATTGGCCGAAGCGCCTGTCTCGAACTCGCCCACCGGGGATTCCGGATCGTCGCCAACGACTTGAACCCGCCGGAGGCGACGCTCGAAGAGCTACGTGCCGCCGGTGCCGAAGCCCTCTCTGTACCTGGGGATGTCTCGGACGAGGAATCGGTGCGCGGAATGGTCGAAGCGGTGATGAGCGAGTTTGGGCTGATAGATGTGCTGGTGAACAACGCTGGGATCAGCACCATTGTTCCGGCGGAGGAGATTTCGCTCGTCGACTGGAACCGCACCCTCTCCGTAAACCTTACCGGGCCGTTTCTAACGTGCCGGGAGTTCGGGAAGGTGATGCTAGAGCGGGGCGTCGGGAGTATCGTTAACGTTAGTTCGGTGGCGGGGTTGCTCGGGGTGTCGAACCGGGCGGCGTACAACGCGAGCAAGCATGGTTTGATCGGGCTTACCCGCACTCTAGCTGCGGAGTGGGGTGGACGTGGCATTCGCGTAAACGCAGTATGTCCCGGCTGGGTAAAGACTGAGATGGACACCGAGGATCAAGCCGGAGGCGATTATACCGACGCGGACATCGAAGGCCGCGTTCCAATGGCCCGCTTCGCAACGCCTGAAGATATCGCCCGAGCCGTCGCTTTCCTCGCCGACCCCGAACAGAGCGGCTTCGTCAACGGACACACGCTCTCCGTGGACGGCGGCTGGTTCGGGGATGGTTCGTGGGAAGGACTAAGGCGCAGCAAACAAGGCCGCTGACGGAGGAAAGAGAGGGGATCCACCTCCCCTCCATTGTCGCCGTCCGAGTTGCCTGGCCTTGCTAGGCGGTCCCCCTTTCCGTCGGTAGTACGGCCTTGATCCAGTCCTGCTTCCCCTCCTCGTAGCCGTAGACGTGCTCGTAGCCCAAAGAGTTCAATCTCTTAGCCGCCTGGGGCGAGTTCTGGCACGCTCTGTTGGAGCAGTACACGACCACCGGCGCCGTCTTGTCCGGCAATAGCCCCGAAGCCAGACTATCTACCTCGGTGTGGGGGATGTTGATCGCCCCCGGCAAGTGTATGTCTTCGTAGTACGAGGGTCCGAGCGTCTCCACCAACACAATGCCTTCGCCCCTGTCGAGCTTCTTTTTCAGCTCCCCGCGCGAAATAGTTCTGACCGCCATCCTTCTCTCCTTCCGTACACAATTCGCCCCGTCGTTACGCTTCCCCGGCGGACTTCTCCGCAGCTCGGAAGCCGACCTTCGAGTGGGTCCCGTCACAGAACGGTTTCTTTACCGAAGCCCCGCAACGACACAGCGCGATAGTCTCCTTATCGACCGGGAACTCGCCCCCGTCGGCGTCCACCAACTTGAACCGCCCGCCCGTTACCAGGAACGGCCCGTTCTCGTAGGTGGAAATGCGCGTTTCATACACTGGTACAACTCCTTTCGTTGTTTATGCACTAGTTGTTAGTGCAACTATATGGACGATAACATGGAGTAGTTGTGTATGCAACCACCTTTCTGTATGATGGTTGTATGGAGAAGAAGGTTTGCGCGGACGTTGTCGTGGGTCCGGATCGGGGCCGGGTGAATGCGTGGCGGGCGCTCATCACGGCGAACGCGCTCGTGATAGAGAAGATCGAGCGTGCGTTGGTGGAGGCGGGATTGCCGCCGCTCGGCTGGTACGACGTGCTGCTGGAGATCTCTGGAGTGCCGGATGGACGGTTGCGGATGCACGAGCTTGCTCGGGCGGTGGTCCTGAGCCGTAGTGGCTTAACGCGGCTGGTGGACAGGCTGGCGGGAGCCGGCCTGCTAAAACGCGAGCCGGACTCGACCGACAGGCGCGGGTCCTACGCGGCGATCACGGACGAAGGCCGAGCGGTGCTGCGCCGGATGTGGCCGGTCTACGCGGCGGGCATCGCCGAACACTTCGGCGAGCACCTGACCGACGACGAAGCCCGCGCCATCGTCACGGCGCTCGGGCGGGTGGCCGACGCCGCACAGTCCCATTAGTACAGTATCGTAACCTCCTCGCGCCTCTGCTAGGTTGGCGGTAACCGCAGGTCCTTCGACTTCGGGATGTCGGTTGTGGCGCGAGCGACGACGAGTTTCCGATCTCTTACGGAAGCTTACGCAGTCGGGAAGTAACCTAAACCGGCGATGGCCGCACGCTCCGCACAAAGACCGAAGAGGCCAGCGACTCTCCGAGCGAATGACTCTCGCCGTCTTCGTCCCGAACGGTAACGACGGCGTCGAACTTCCGCACCTCTCTTACCTCCAGCACTCGTCCTGGAACCAGGTTGTGGGCCGCCAGGTAGTCCAGCATCGAGGCGTCCTCGTCGCTGACCTTGTAGATCCGGACTCTGTTCCCGGCCTGCGCATCACTTAGAGAGAAGGAATCGTCCGGTTCCAGAGCGCCCTCCGCAGTCGGAATGGGGTCGCCGTGAGGATCGTGACCAGGGTGTCCCAGGAACTCCGCCAGTCGCTCCGTGAACCCGTCAGAGACGGCGTGCTCCAGCCGCTCGGCCTCCTCGTGCACTTCCTGCCACGAGTACCCGAGATGCTGCAACAGGAATGTCTCGATGAGACGGTGACGGCGCACCAGCCGCAACGCTTCAATCCGGCCTAGATCCGTAAGCGAAGCTCCCCGGTACCGCTCATACTCGACCAGCCCCATCTCCTGCAGGCGCACGAACATGTTGGAGACCGAGGCCGGAGAGACTAGAAGCCTGTCCGAGACCTCCTTTGTAGAGGCCGCCCCCGTACCCCCGAGATCCCATATGGCCTTGACGTAATCCCCCACCGAGGAAGAGAAAGGTCTGTCTAGAAAAAAATTCGACATCTGAAACCAGCATTATAGACCATCCAATCCCACGCTAACGAACCATCAACTTGATTATTAGCCAAAATTATATATAAAATAAGTCTAGGCTAAAAAAATGAGAGGTGGCTGTTATGCCAACACGAATAGGGATCTTTTATCTGGCGGGAGCGCTTTCGCTGGTTGCGGCGCTGGCTCACTTCTGGGTGATGCCGGAACATTTCGAGGAATGGTGGGGTTATGGGGTGTTCTTTCTGGTAG